>NZ_JAUBTK010000017.1:94461-102722 GCF_036702455.1 Microcoleus sp. D2_18a_D3 | reverse complement strand
AATATTTGCCCAAATGGAATTATCGAGCCGTACCCCAACCTGAGTAATTCATTAAGTTATTTATTTTTCATTCCTAAAATCTAAAATGAATTGACGCCCGCTAAAGTTTCCCACCAGTACAAAAGCACTTTACAGGAAACCCGCAGGCGTCAAAATCAAGCAAACTTAAATCTTAGAAAAGACCCAGTGTGAAAGATTTGTCGATCGGGAAAATAGCACCAATACCCAACCACAGAGTGAACACAGTTCCCAAGAGGAAAACAGTAGTAGCAACAGGGCGGCGGAACGGGTTTTGAAACTTGTTAACGCTTTCGATGAACGGAATCAAAATCAAGCCAAGGGGAACAGCAGCCATGCAAGCAATACCCAACAATTTGTTAGGCAAAACGCGCAGGAGTTGGAACACAGGCCACAAATACCATTCCGGCAGAATTTCCAGCGGAGTAGCAAAAGGATTAGCAGGTTCCCCAACCAAAGCCGGGTCTAGTACGGCCAAACCCACGCACAGAGAAATCGTTCCCATGATGACTATAGGGAAAACGTAGAGCAAGTCATTAGGCCAAGCTGGTTCGCCGTAATAGTTGTGACCCATGCCCTTAGCGAGCTTAGCGCGGAGCGCGGGATCGCTCAAATCTGGTTTTTTGATAATAGACATAGTGAGAGTGTTCTCCTTTTAGTTTTACCCGGACCTGGGATTCCGCTGTATTCGTTAGTCTCAATCAGCGGGGCGATCGCAGGAAGTATTGGCCGTAAATAAATATCTTGACATCCTCACCGACTATCAGGTGCGGTGATTCCTAAACCTCACAATTTAGGTTTCTGCTTCGAAGGCAACTGCCTCCACCCTCAAGGAGTATTGGTCTTACGTTCGCTCCACAGACTATCCCCGCAAGCCCTGCGGTTCTTATGTGTCGAAAACCCCAAAAGGAATTCTTATGTATTGTTTTGATTCTAGGGATGTTTGCCATTGCCCTATCCTCTTTTCCCGGTCTACCGATTTGTCTGCGCCGCCAGTCAAACTGGACGAGAGCTCGTTAGGCTGTCTGAATCCATCGACGGACAGTGGGTTAGTGACCATCTAGATGCTAATACAAAGCCGTCCTAGAAGGACGGGGTTTCGTGCCCAATTTTTTGATGAGTGATGAATTCTGAATTTTCAACTCACAATTCAGCGGGGGGGCAAAAAAAGTACCGCCCCCACAACTCAAAACTTACAACGGGCCAGAGATACCTTGCTTGCGAATCATCAAGAAGTGAGCCAGCATGAACACTACAATCAGCCAAGGCAACACAAAAGTGTGCAAGCTGTAGTAGCGAGTCAAAGTGCCTTGACCGACGCTGACACCGCCGCGCAGCAGTTCAACCATCAAAGAGCCGACAACCGGGATGGCTTCGGGGACACCGGAAACGATTTTAACCGCCCAGTAACCGATTTGATCCCAAGGCAGCGAATAGCCGGTCACGCCGAAAGAAACAGTGATGACTGCCAAGATTACTCCTGTCACCCAGGTTAACTCGCGGGGCTTTTTGAAGCCGCCTGTCAGATAAACCCGGAAGATGTGCAAAATCATCATCAGCACCATCATGCTCGCAGACCAGCGGTGGATGGAGCGGATCAGCCAGCCGAAGTTGACTTCAGTCATCAGGTATTGCACTGAAGAAAAAGCTTCTGCTACCGTGGGACGGTAATAGAAAGTCATGGCGAAGCCGGTGGCAAACTGGATCAGAAAGCAAACTAAAGTAATTCCGCCCAAGCAGTAGAAAATATTGACGTGCGGGGGTACATACTTTGTAGTGATGTCATCGGCGAGCGCCTGAATTTCCAGGCGTTCCTCAAACCACTGGTAGGTTTTTGAGTCGGTGATTTGTTTAGAAAACATGGAGCCAGAATTCCTAAAAGAATATTGCTGTGGTTGAGGTTCAGGGCAGCAGCCACAAGGTTTTTTGTCGCCCCGCGCCGAGCAGCTTGCTTTTACTAGCAAATGCCTGAGGCTATTTTTTAAATTTGGAGCTGACGAAAGGAACTCTATTGTGCGATCGCCTGCAAGCCCTGGGAAACTAAGCGGTGGCTTGTCCCTACTCGCTGGCGTTGCCCGATCGAATTCCAGACTGTGATAAAAAATGTAACATAATTGCCGTGCAATTTTCACGCAGGCGATCGCTTTTTGGACACTTAAAAGGCTTTTTTCGGAATCTCAACATCCGCCCAAGCTACTATGCGGGTAGGGCTGGGCTACAGAAAGCAGTCCGAGCCGGAAACAGGTTTGCCGGGAGAGGCCAAATTTCATCTCGATCGTAAAACTTTACCTTTTGGGCCCAAACGCCCTCATTGTCGATCGAGTAACCCGAACCGGTTCGATCGTCCAACCGAATCTTGTTTTGTAGTCAGGACTTCAGTCTTTATATCATTTCCGGTTACACTCATACATGATGTTGACGGTTGACGGTTGACGGTTGACGCCGTGAACAGTCAACAGTCAACAGTGAACTGGAATTTACTATTCCGATGCTAACGGATTTGATATTACTCACAAAATCTGCTGGCTGCAACCTGTGTATTTCCGTAAAAAAAACCGGTGATTGCCCCCCTCCGTAAGTCAGCTCACAATTGAAAAAAAGGCAAACTTTCCACAAAAACTGGCAGTATGGGCGAGAAAGGAGTGGGACGCGGCGGTATCGGAAAGGGAATTCCCGGCAGAGATGGCAAGGATGGAAAGTCTCGCGATGGCGGTGTAAACCCAGTCGAAACGCTCGCGCAATCTGAGAGATTCACATCAGTAACATTTTTAACGTCGGCGATTAAATCCGATCCGACAAATATCCGAGTTCCCCGCGTCGTACCGTCATCATAAGATTCAAATCGATAAAAGAAGAAGCGAGCACCGTTACGCTCTTGTACGAAACCAACGACTTGGATTTTGTCGCCTTCGACCCGGTTAAAATCCTCAATAACGGCATAGGCATTGTCACCGCTATAGAATAGGTAAGGGCTGGCATTTGACGAACCGAGAACAAATAAGTCGGCTCCATTTTGCCCGATCAAATAATCAATTTGTGCTACTGTTGAGGAAAAGCCGTAACCCACTAATGTGTCATTGCCCGGCCCGCCAATCAGGATGTCGTTGCCTTCATTTCCCTCAAGCAAATCGTCTCCTGAATTGCCGTTAATGTAGTCATTATCTAAGTCACCTCTTAAAGTGTCGTTCCCACTGTCTCCCAACAGGCGATCGTTATCTTTGCCACCCATTAACAAGTCGTTGTTGAAGCTACCAAACAAGAGATCGTCTCCATCTCCTCCGAGCACCGTATCATTGCCTTGACCGCCGATAAGACAGTCATTGCCAGACCCTCCCAAGATACTATCATTATCGTCTTCTCCTCTGATTAAATCCGCGCCTTCGCCACCCTCAAGAATATCATTCCCGGCACCTCCTTCAATTTTGTCATCGCCTTCGCCACCGCTGAGACTGTCGTTACCAGAGTAGCCCAAAAGGCGATCGCTACCGACTCCACCTGCGAGACTATCATTTCCTTCTCCGCCATCTAAAGTGTCATTACCAGCCAAACCATATAGAGTATCATTGCCTCCAAGCCCGCACAGGGAATCATCGCCAATTTCACCGGCTAGCAAATTATCGAGATTGTCACCGCATATAACTACCATAAATTTGTCCTCCTGAAAACTATTTCACAACAGTCACTCAATTTTAGATTTGGGATTTTAGATTTTGGATTGTTCCCGTCCACTCAATTTTGGGTTTTGAATTTTAGATTTTGTAAGGACTTTAGTCCTGATATCAAATCTGTTAGCATCGAAATTATTCCTATCTCTCTTCTCGACATCGGCGTGAATCAGCGTCAATCCCTTGTCCGGGGCGGTTCAGAAATTCTCTTTTTTTTACCGCAGATGAGGGCAGATAAACACAGATAAACGCAGATAAACGCAGATGAATTAGTTCGATTCCGGTTGCAGCATCCGTGATTATTGAAGGAATTTCAGGGACACAGGATTTGCCTGTGTCCCTCATGGTTTAACTGAAATCAGTAATGGTAATTTGGTTAGCTGTTACGCCATTAATAGCAGCTAAAATTTCACCTGTTGCTGTCAATGTGATTAAAGTTGCACTGTTGCTAGGGACAATAGAAAGTTGCGAGAAGGTTAAATTGTCGGCAAGTGCGAGGAAGTCGATGCCGGCTTCAAAATCAACAATGATATCGCTGCCAGAATTGGCGGAAATTAAGAAGCGATCGCTCCCATTTCCTCCTATCAAACTATCATCGCCGTTTTCACCGCTGAGAAAATCAGATCCGTTACCGCCCAGCAGAATATCGGTAGCCTGACCGCCGTAAAGACTGTCATTGCCTTCACCTCCACTCAAGCTATCTTGACCGCGATTTCCAAATAGGATATCTTCCCCATTATTGCCCAACAAATTATCGATTTGTTTGCCGCCGTAAACAGTGTCATCGCCGTCGCTACCGTCGAGGGAATCATTGCCTTGATTGCCGTGTATCCAGTCGTTGCCACCCAAACCGCTGAGAGTATCATTGCCGCGTTTGCCGGCCATTGTATCGCTGCCGCTGTCGCCGGAGAGGCTGTCGTCGCCGTCAGTGCCCGTGAGATTTGAGTTAGCTGCGATCGCATCTATTTCTCCTTCAATCACCGCAACCGCAGGTGTATCGGGCAATGTCGTTTGTTGAATTTTGGTATCTAAGGCAGTACCAGTATTTTCGGCAATAACTTGGGCGATCGATTTCGTACCTGTACCGACTGCTTTTAAGTCTTCAGAGGTTGCGCCTAGGGCTACTTTTTGGACGCGGGCAACTTCTCGGTTAATTGAAGCCGTTGCAGTGTTGGATACAACTTGGTCAATGCGCTGATTTGCTTCGGCCATTACCTTAGCTGCATCCGGGGCAATTTGCAACAATTGCTGAGTGTTTAAATCCGAGTCAAATTGTTGCGCTGCTGTGACGGCGCGATCGACAATTGTTGCTAACTGGTTGGCATCGCTGAGATTGAGAGTAGTCGCCGATTGAATTTGTTGAACGATCGCACTTACAACTGCTTTTACGCTGTCGGTATTGTCCAGAATCGACGCACCGTCTATTAAAGCAGCAGTTTGGGTAATGACGTTTTGTACCTTGACCATTGCAGTCAAAGTTTCTACTCCACCCGCGATCGCGTTTTCGGTAGCTGCGATCGGATCTAAGTCAGTGATGTCAACATTAGCGGGAATTGAAAGAGAAGATTTGACGAGAGATTCGGCGCGATCGCTGTCAATTCCTTTGTCAATTAAATCCGCTACTAAAGTGGTTAACAAAGTGACAACAGTAGCGTAAGGCGGGGCAGTGACAGGCGTTTCCAAAGGCAAACCAGTTGCCGTATCAATGCCGCCGAAAGCAACAATATTGCCTTCCTCTGGATCGAGTTCGCCGTTGCGATTTTTGTCAAAAATTTCCAAGGAAATATCGAGTTCGTATTCACCTTTTGGGCCAGTTGTTGCAGAGGGTTCGCTAGCATCAAGTTCGCCATTTTTGTTAGCGTCTAAGAAAACTGTAGCCCCAGCGATGTAGCCGTCAATAACAGAACCTCGACCTCGATTATAAAGATCGAAAAATGCTATATCCGATGCACCAGCAGCATCCCTTGCTGTTACTCGAATCCAGTAGTTGCGATTGCGCTGCAAGCTATCATCAACCCTGAAAGTACGGCTAGCCGGATCGAAACTCATGCCAGTTGGTAAGGGGCTAATGCGACTCCAACTTGTCGGAATTGGCGATCTCCCTCCGCTGACATTTCGCCACTCAAAGTTGGTGACATTTTCATACCAATCTGCTGTATAAGTTAAGGTATCGCCCGGATCGGGATCGATGAAAGTGTCGTTTTGAAAAGTAAACTGCAATTGAGGACTCGCACCCGGTTGCAAACGCAAACCTTGTTCGCGGAACGGAATGTTTAAAACAGGCGGGCGGTTGACACCAGGACTCAGATTCAGATTAATATAACCTGACGATCCGCCGAAGCCATCTACTGCTATTTTGTAAGTCGTACCCGCAGTAGCAGTAAAATTGACTCGACTGGTTTGACCTCCAGCAGGGTCGTTATTATTGCTAGCAACAGTTGTTAAACTAGAAACAGAACCGCCAGTGTAAACTCCCAACAAAGTATCGAAGGAACTGCCGGCCGTAGAAACTGTTACCGCGCCAGAACTTGGGGCTGTCCAAGACCACCAAATAGATTTACCGCCGCTGTTACCTGCATGGTTTAATTCTCCTGTTTGTTTAGTGCCGTTGACATTTAAACCAGTTGAGGAAAAAGAACTACCCGTGACAGTTTTAGCATTCTCAAGATTATCGTTTGAGTGCCGCCAATTAGCAGCATAAATAGCAGTATTATTCAGCGTCCGAGCATTATCTGTGGAACTCGTTCCTGTGGGTTCGCCGAGATAAGTGCGATCGGGATTGGACCAGCGATTGATCCGCGTAATGGGAGGATCGGGACGGCGGGTCTGGTAAGACATGATGGTGCGGAAAGTGATTGGATCGGTGGTATCCCGATAGCCGTAAGCATAGGGATAAGCGCCAGCACTGCTTGCATTTTGTTCATTATGATGAGCACCTTGGTTATGCCCTAGTTCGTGGGCAAAGGTGTAAGATCCTGCTGCATTATTCCTCTTGACTACAGTAAAGGCTGAATTTGCAAACCCATAGCTAGGATCTGTCATTAAGTAACCTATACCGCCGTAGTCTAAGCTATCAACAAATAAGCTCACCATGTCGGCCGAATAGGTATTCCGCAGTTGGTGAACTTCGTCTATAAAACCATCGGAAGTATTGCGAAGCCTGTTTAAATCTGTGCTGGCATTGCCACTTTCTGTGTAGTCTATTTCCTGTCTGTGTACTATCCGTATCCGGTGATTGACGCCACTGTTTTCATAACCTAAATTTGTTTCAGATTCAGCCAGGTCAATCAAGGTATTCATGGCATCAGTACCTCCCTCAGCATCTTTGGCTGCTGCGGTATAAACGACCATGACATCTATTACTGCGGGGTCGTCACCGGTCAAATCTGGGCTGCTGTCTGGAAGGTCAGCAAAACTGTCGCTGGGAACGGGAACTGCATCGCTGTCTTGATGAACGTCGGGAAAAGCTGCTTGGTCGATTTCTCGAATGCTGTGCAGACCGTTACCGGCGTAGCGAATTTGGTAAAATTTGTCTTTGTACCTGATATTGCCGATCGCAACGCCATCTTTTTTGCTATTAGTTAAGATGACTTCACTGTCATCTAAAGCACCTTGAATACGACCGATACGCACCCAACTTTCTCCATTGGATGAGGATGTTACCTGATCGAAGATTACATCAAAAGATGTATCGTTAAATAAGTTAATGTTGAGCGGCCCCTCGTCAAAATCCTGCTGCGGGTCATCTATGAGACCAAAATTTACATTTGATAACCGCTGGCGTTTAACAGTAGGGTCATCAAGGTCTGGTTCTGCGACAACTTGCCCCGGTGTTAGGGGAATCAATAAAGAATTGCGTTTGCCAGCAGCAGTATTATCCGTGCTGGTAACGATCGCATCTGCTGCATTTAAACCGGAATAATTGCGATCGTTGCTGACAGAAGGTTTGGTAACAATGCTGTAAGTTTTATCACCGTCAACAACCTTGTCATCAACACCAGTTACCGTCACCGTTTGCGTTTGATTCCAATTAGCAAAGTTGAAGTTCAGCGAGGGTGGAGAAACTATGCCTTCTGCTGGATTGGAACTTTCTAAATCAATTCTGACATCAGCAGTTGGCGGAGTATTTAGTTTGACTGTAAATGTTGCTTTACCTCCCGCTTCTGTGGTGACTAATCCTGATGTCGGATCGACAGTAATGCCAGCAGGTATCGTCGGCGGCATGATTACTGGCGGTAGTGGAGTTGGTGTTGGTGGAGTTGGCGTTGGTGGAGTTGGAGTTGGTGGAGTTGGTGTTGGTGTTGGTGTTGGCGGTGTTGGTGGAGTTGGCGTTGGTGGAGTTGGTGTTGGTGTGGGTGTTGGTGGAGTTGGTGTTGGTGTTGGTGTTGGTGGAGTTGGTGTCGGTGGAGTTGGTGTTGGAGTTGGTGTTGGCGGTGTTGGTGTCGGTGGAGTTGGTGTTGGAGTTGGTGTTGGCGGAGTTGGTGTCGGTGGTGTTGGCGGTGTTGGTGTTGGCGGAGTTGGTGTCGGTGGTGTTGGCGGTGTTGGTGTTGGCGGTGTTGGCGGTGTTGGTGTTGGTGT
>NZ_JAUBTK010000017.1:0-94361 GCF_036702455.1 Microcoleus sp. D2_18a_D3 | reverse complement strand
GGTGTTGGTGTTGGAGTTGGTGTTGGCGGAGTTGGTGTCGGTGGTGTTGGCGGTGTTGGTGTTGGCGGTGTTGGTGTTGGCGGTGTTGGTGTTGGCGTAGTTTCGTTATCAGTAATGGCGACAGTGACACGCCCGATCGCAATTCCGCTATATTTAACGTCGGTACTTGTTACGGCGTGATTGATTGTGCCTGTGTGAGTACCTTCTACAACAGTGTCATCAGTCGCAGTCAAAGTTACAGTTTGGGCAATATTCCAATTAGTGTTGTCGAAGGTGATGGGGGCGATCGCACTTATTTGATTTCCCCCGTCAAAGCTGACTGTTACCTGCGCTGTTGGCTGCGAATCTAGCTGAAGTGTATAACTTCCCGTTGCACCGCCTTCTGCTGCTGTTGTACTGGTGGGATTAACGGTAACGCCGACTGTATCGCTGTCGCTGTTAGTAACGCTGACATCCGAGGGATTGAAATTGTTGTAATTGCTGTCTGTACTAACAGCAGCCTCAGTGACAATAGTGTAAGGAATATCGCCGTCAGCGATATTGTCGCCAACACCTGTCACCGTTACCGTCTGCGCCTGATTCCAGTTATCAGGAGTGAAACTTAAGCTATTAGTAGAAACTGTTCCTTCTGCCGGATTGGAACTGCTTAAAGCTACCGTAACAGGTGCCGTAGGTTGAGTGTTGAGGACAACACTGAAATTAGCCGTACCTCCCGCTTCTGTTGTCGTTAATCCTGCTGTGGGATTAACGGTAATGCCGGGAGTTTCGTCGTCGCTATTCGTAACGGTGACATCGGCAGCACTGAAATTGCTGTAATTGCTGTCTGTACTAACAGCAGCCGCAGTGAAAATAGTATAAGTTTGATTGCCGTCGGCAATATTGTCATCAACGCCTGTTACCGTTACAGTTTGCGGCGCACTCCAATTGGCGGGAGTGAATGTCAGCGATGGTGTAGAAACTGTTCCCTCGGCAACATTGGAACTGCTTAAGCCAACAGTCACATTAGCAGTTGGTTGAGAGTTTAGTTGGACAGTAAATGTTGCTGTTCCTCCTGCTTCTGTTGTACTTAATCCGCTATCGGGATTGACGGCAATTCCAGCAGTGTCGTCATTAATAATCGTAGTTGTAGCAGTAGCAGTACCAATTGTCGAACTGCCGCCGGGAAGACCGCCATCAGGCAATGTGACGGGATTTGATAGAGTGACGGTAATAGTTTCGTCTGGTTCAACGCTACCATCACCCAACACATCGAGGGTGACAGTTTTCGATGTTTCGCCAGAGGCAAAATTAATCAGACCAGTCGTACTTGTTGCGCCAGAAGTGCCGCCGATATTGTTGTAATCGCTGCCGTTGGTGGCAGTTCCGCCAATTGCATAATTGACAGTGCCTGCTGAATCTGTCCCGCCACTGCGACTAACAGTAAATATCAGCGGATTTGTGCCGGAGTTGCCTTCAGGAACAGTACCAGCACTAGCACCAACTGTGTAAATAATCGGATCGTTAGCAGGAATTGTTAGGGTAGTTTGAGGGATTGTACCTGCAAACCCTCCCGCACTCGTACCAAAACTCAAGACAACTGCTTCATCCATTTCTGCAAGGTTGTCTGGTTTGATAGTTACAGCTATATTTTGAGTCGAACTGCCGCTACCTGCGGGAAAAGTGAGAGTATTAGTAGAAAGAGTATAATCGGCACCTTGAGTAGCTCGTGAGGTTCCAGCAGGAACGGGCAAGACAGTTGCGATCGGTACAATCAAGTCTGTAAAGCGTAAACCGTCTTCGACTGTCACAGGAATATTAACAGTCGCATCTGCGTCTCCTTCAAGACTGCTGTACGCAGAATTACCAAAACTTGCTTTCAATAGCACATTCAACAGAATTGAAACTCTGTTACTGTTGGTATTTGCGACAGCAATATCTTGTCTGCTATCAGAGTTGAAATCTCCAACCGCGATCGCCCTAGGAGTGGTTCCCCCACTATTATAATTAAACGGCCCGTTAAAGGTTCCTTGACCGGTTCCAGTTAAAATTGAAACATTATTAGAACTGGCGTTCGCTACAGCTAAATCGGGTTGACCGTCAGCGTTGAAATCACTAACGGCAATATCCTCTGGACTTAACCCAACATTAAAGTTAGCAGGATTGCTAAAAGTGCCTTGACCTGTCCCTGATAAAATTGATACGTTCTGACTGCCGGCATTGGCTACAGCCAGATCGGATCTACCGTCAGCGTTAAAATCTCGAACTGCGATCGCACTCGGACTTTGACCGACATTAATATTAGTCGGATTGCCAAAACTACCTTGACCAATTCCCGATAATATGGTAATATTATTTGAATTTTGGTTGGCGACGGCGAGATCGAGTAGATTGTCGCCGTTAAAATCTCCCGCAGCGATCGCGCTGGGACTTTGCCCAACATTCACAGTAACAGGAGTGGAAAAATCGCCTTGTCCCGTTCCTAAATAAATGCCAACATTGCCTTCAGGTACAAAACCATTGCCACTGGATTGAGTAACGGCAATGTCGAGTAAATCATCAGCATTAAAATTGCCGACAGCGATCGCGCTAGGATTTTCGAGGGCAGTCAAAAATCCCGGAGTGTTAAAGTTGCCATTCCCCGATCCTAAAAAGATATAAATGCTGCTAAATTCGACACCTTGCGCGGAAGTTATAGCTAAGTCAGAAAAGTTATCGCCGTTAAAATTGCCAACTGCGATCGCGGTAGGACCCAATACCGGAGTCAAATCAGTTCCAGAGTTAAATCCTCCTTGACCGTTGCCCAGTAAAATAGAAACCCTATTCGAGGTGGGGTTAGCAACAGCTAAATCTAAGATGCCATCGGTATTGAAATCGCCAGTCGCAACAAAGGATGGACTGGTTCCCGCATTAAAATTATTAGGAGAACTAAACGTATTGAGGACGTGGCCGTAAGCTGCGATCGCTTCTGGCCCAAATGCAATGCCAGCTTTAATTGTCCCCGCTGTCACTGCCAATTCCCAGTCGCCGCCGCCTTCTGCACAACCTGTCAGATTCTCAGAAGCAGCAACACTTGCCCCTGTTAGTTGACTCAAACGCTGTACAAATGCTTTGCCTATATTTCCTTGGCCAACATTACAGCCGTAGAGGATAATTTCGGCATTTGGTGTCAGCGATCGCGCCCATGCTTGGACTGCTGCTACGCAATTACCCGCGCGATCTCTCAAATTTTCCCAACTCAATTCAACGTTCCCCAGTTGCACGCAGCCTGGGTGCCCGTGGGCAATAATGTGAATTATTGAAAATTGCTCTCCCTGCAAAGCTTCGGCAATTTGTTCCAGACCGTTGCGGTTCGACTCTAATTGAATTACCTCGGTTTCAGGGATAACGCCGTCGATTAAGATTTGAGGGTCGGGGACGGCAGCATCGATAAATGCGATCGCTTTTGTGGAAAATGGAGTCATTAAGTTTAACATGACACACCTGCTAAAATTAAAATAGGATATTAGGATATCCTATGACTGATGTTTTTGTTTAGCAGCTATCCAAAAAATCTTTGTTTTTCCCACTTGCGTTATCAAAAATTCATATAAGTTTTGATAACTTAACCAACTATATAATCATTAATTTTTAACGTATCGATGATGTACGGATGCCACTCAATCTTGTTGCATCCAGACAGATAGTCCTGGACGCACTGCGAGACTCAGAAACCAAGTTTTTTACAGAGTCTGAGGGCGAGAACGTATCTTTTCGTACATCAAACCCGGTTTCTCGACTCCGATGGCTAAGTCCTAATCGAGATACTCAGGTGGTGCTTGAGTATAGCTGCGGAGAGTGGAACAAGGTTTACAAGCAATCCCTCGCGGGTCGCGCCAGCCCAGGGCGCAAGCGAATCGCGCCCTATTCCTGAGACGATCGCGTAATATCATCGACGACCGATCGCTTATATTTATTTACAAGTGGCAGCGGGAGGCTCGCGATCGTTCACAAGGCGAGTTAAATCTGCAACAGCGTTCCCAACGTACAAACGTAAAATACATAAAATGTAATACTTACTGGTATTTTACGGAACAATCATGCACAGACGAGTTTTCCAGATTGCGATTTTACTTTTCCTCCAAGTCGTCCTGGTTCTAGGTGGGTGGGCGCAGCCTGCGGCGGCGCTGACTCCTGAACAGCAGCTATTGAGCGAAGCTTGGCGAATTGTCAATCGCTCTTATGTGGACGACAGCTTCAACTCTCAAAACTGGTGGTCGATTCGCCAAAAAGCTGTCAAGGAACCACTTAACGACAGACAGCAGACTTACACGGCTATTCAGGGGATGCTGGCGAAACTCGACGACCCGTTCACTCGACTACTGAAACCCGAACAGTACCGCAGTTTGCAGGTCAACACTTCGGGAGAATTGACGGGAGTGGGGCTGCAAATTGCGATCGACCCCCAGACAAATACTCTGACAGTGGTGGCTCCTTTGGCCGGCTCACCGGCAGATAAAGCTGGCATCCAACCCCTCGATCGCATTCTGAAAATAGACGGCACTCCTACCTCAGAATTGACCCTAGACGAAGCAGCAACTCGAATGCGCGGCCGCATCGGCACTCCCGTTACCTTGACCTTGGGGCGCGAGGGAAGGGACGCTGCTGAGGAAATTAAGCTAGTGCGCGATCGCATTGCTCTGAATCCGGTTTACGCCGAATTGCAGTCGGCCTCGGAAAATTTACCGGTGGGCTACATTCGCTTGAGTCAATTCAGCGCTAACGCCACTGAGGAAGTCGCTCACGCGATCGACCGCTTGGAAAAACAAGGAGCCGCCGCCTACATTCTCGACCTGCGGAACAACCCGGGCGGACTGTTGCAAGCAGGGATTGAAATTGCCCGCTTGTGGCTCGATTCCGGGACGATCGTCTACACGGTGAACAGACAAGGCATTCTCGGCAGTTTTGAAGCCTCTGGACAAGCCCTAACTAACGATCCGCTGATTGTTTTGGTGAACAAGGGAACTGCCAGTGCTAGCGAAATTTTGGCGGGTGCGCTGCAAGATAACGGCAGAGCTCAACTGGTAGGAGAAAAGACTTTTGGCAAAGGGCTGATTCAGTCGCTGTTTGATTTGTCTGACGGTTCCGGGTTAGCCGTGACTGTTGCTAAGTACGAGACACCGAACCACAAAGATATTAACAAGCTGGGGATTTCGCCCGATCGCGTAGTGCCTTTGGAACCCATCGCGCGCGATCAAATCGGCACCGCAGCAGACTTGCAATATCAAGCTGCACTGCAACTACTGAAAGAAAAAACCGTGCTGGCCAAGTCAGTATAAGCCTGAGTTTGAAGTTTTGAGATTGCAATAGGTGACAATACGCAGGTCTGTCTGTCTCTGCGTTTGCTTCGCCACGACAGACAAGAATCATCCTAAAAACTGCTTCGTGAAACTTATCTAAACTTGTCTAAACTCATTTTTAGACACAATTCGAGTTCACTTCCTACGCTGTTGGGTAGACGGCTAATCCCAAGATAAGTAGGCTATTCCCCTCAAGCCGAGGGTTCCCAATTTAAAATATTCAAACTTGCGTTAAAATCCCGATCCAAAGATCTGCCACAAGTAGGACAGTCAAAAGTCCGAACGCTTAGTGGCATATCTTTTTTTGTGCCACAATTTGAGCATGTTTTCGTACTAGGGAACCACTGGTCTACTAGCACTAAACTAGCTCCATACATTTGGCATTTGTAGTCGAGCTGACGTTTTAATTCGTAAAATCCCAGGTCAGATATTGCTCCAGCTAACTTATGATTCGCCATCATTCCTTGAACATTCAAGTTCTCAATCTTAATTAGCTTGAAAGTTTTAGCTAGGTAAGTTGTTAACTTGTGAAGGAAGTCTAAGCGAATACGAGCGACTCGTGCATGGAGCTGACTAATTTTGTTGTAGGTTTTGCGCTGATTTCGAGAGCCTTTTACCTGTTTAGATGCTTGGCGCTGTAAAGTAGCAAGCTTGGTTTTCGCTTGCTTTAGCGGCTTTGGTGCATCAAAACTCTGTTGGGTTGATAGCGTGGCCGCATACTTGATGCCGACATCAATTCCCACAGAACCTTCAGACTGCCCACCGGGCAGGCGCTCTGCATCAACACAAAAGGAAACTTTCCCAGCGATTCCCTTCTTTTGAAACCGTAAAAGTTTGAGAAATAAAACCACATTCTAACGGCTCAAAAAGTCGAAAAGTTCCCAACGTAGGAATCTTGATAGTGCTACCAGCGACTAACAAAACTTTACCGTTAGATGAATCAACCGTAAAAGATTGACCGTCTCGGCGGCTGGCGAACTTCGGATGACCTGCTTTCCCCGAACGATATCGACTAAAAGCATCTTTTAAGTCAATCAAAGCGTTTTGATAAACTCGGCTAGACAACTGGTTCATCCAAGCAAATTCAGACGTTTTCTTGACGTGATTGGTGAGAACCTTCTTGACTTCGTTGAGTACCTTCGAGTCGGTAAATTTCCCCTCACTGTACATTTGAGTTCGCAGGCTCCACCCAAAATTGAAAACTACGCGCCGGAATCCTGCGTGTTTTGCCATCAACGTCGCTTCCTTGTTATTTAATTTTAGCGCCCGCTTGACAGCAAACATGAAACTTCCTCTCGGTGATTAACTGTGAATAAGTTTAGCAAAGTATTTGGCACTTAAGTTTTGCTCTTTTATTCAAAAGTGATATCACGCCCGACAGATTCATCTGTCATTGTTCGTTGTGCGAACCAATGACATACAAGAATGATGCACATCGGACGTGATATCAAAAGCCAAAACAGCCGTTCCCTTAAGGTTGGGGGGTTGATTCCTCGGCGTCGGGCACCTCGGCTTCTTGCAAAATCACCGGACGCTGCTGCGGGTCAGCTTGGTTGCTTTGCTCTTGCATCACAGTTTTAGCAAGACTAGGGTCAAAGTAGCGGTTAAAGTCCGATCGCGACTGATTTACTCGCCCTTGGGTAAGATTGACTTCAGCTTGGATTTCGTGCAATTTTTCTTGCACCGCCCGGTAGTGAGGCCAAAGCTGAACCAAAGCAGAAGTGGCACAGACTGAAAGTACAATGTTGACTGCGAATTTGACTCCTGTTTCGGCCGCGAGGGTTTGGTGAGGGTAGGAACGCTGGCGGCGGCTGCTGCGACGAGGAGTAACCCGAGGGGAGTTTTTTACAGGACGCAGTGGGGTAACGGTGGGTTGAATCGCTTGCATAATTTTTTTTCAAATACCTGAGACTGACGTTTTAGAGTTCACAAGAGCAAATTCTGAGCTTAACGCACACTCGCCGCTGTTTGTCAGGGTGCTGACACCCCAAATTGTTGAGACAAAGGTGACGCCTTAAGACGGAATTTTCCCATAAAAATGCCTGCCCTTGCAGTCTCGTCTTGCGGAACACAAACAATCTACTGCACTGGGGCAGCAATTGTCTGTATCTGTAATGCGAGAGATTTAACTGGTCAGGCAGGCGTTTTGCGGTTCGCAACTGGTGTCTGGAAACTATTTGTACAGTTCAGTTGACAACCGGAAAGCCAAGATTCCGGGAATCAAAGCAATTACGAGCGCTACGTAGACTTGGGTATCTGTTAAAGACATATTCGCAAAACTCCTTTTCGCGGGGACGAGCTTTCACCAATTTGAGACAAATTGGCGCTTTTGGGAATCATTTGTTACAACTTGCAACACAAATGCTGCCTCCGGGGAGGAGTGGGGCAGTGGCGCAGTGGCGCAGTGGCGCAGTTTTTGAGTGTCGGAGGGGGAGAATTTTGGTGTTGGATAATTGCGGGATGATTTTGATTGTTTTGTGGGATGGGCCCATGAGCCCGAAGGCGTGTATTTTCGCAGCAGGCGGGACGCCTAACCCACAAGAAGCCTCCTCAAGTTGTGCAACGCCAGAATTTTTCCTTGTTTCCTGGGACTGCTTCCTTCGGACGTTGTTGGGACGATCGCCTCCCACAGAATTACCGCGTTAGGTTAAGATTTAAGTGAAGGTGACACTAACGTTAGACAGAGCGGGTAATTTGCGCTGCGCTCGACCCTTGCCAATCTTAGGTGCACAAAATAGTTAATGATAGATCAATTTCTCGACGCTTCACCCAATTTTGGAGTTGACGGCTTTTTATTATTGTTGGTTTTGGTGGCTTTGGAGGCTGTACTTTCGGCTGACAACGCGATCGCCCTGGCGTCTATTTCTAAAGGTTTAGAAGATGCCAAGCAACAGCAAAATGCTCTCAACTTGGGTTTGATAATTGCTTTTGTACTGCGGATCGCCCTAATTTTAACGGCTACTTGGGTGATCAAGTTCTGGCAGTTTGAACTGCTTGGTGCTCTCTACCTGCTGTGGCTTGTTTTCCAACATTTTACTTCAGAGACAGACTCCGAAGGAGAACATCACGGGCCCAGATTTGCGTCTGTGTGGCAAGCAATTCCCATGATTGCTTTTACGGATTTAGCGTTTTCTTTGGATAGCGTTACTACTGCGATCGCTGTGTCTGACAACACTTTTATCGTCGTAACAGGCGCTACTATTGGAATTATTGCCCTGCGATTCATGGCCGGATTGTTCATCCGCTGGCTGGATGAGTTCGTTCACCTAGAAAGTGCTGGTTACATCACAGTTGGGTTCGTGGGAATGCGATTGTTGGTGAAAGTAATTAATCCCGATTTAGTTCCTCCGCAATGGCTGCTAGTTTCCAGTATCGTCTTGATGTTTGTCTGGGGATTTTCTAAGCGTACTCCTGAGTCAGTCGAGATTGCAAAATCTTTAGAAATGGCTCTGAATCAGCCGGATTCAGAAGTTGCACTGCCGGAATCGCAAGGACAGAAGTCCGAAAATTAACATACTTTCATTTGAATAAAATTAGCTTAAATCTGTCAAACCAACAAGATTGAAGGCTGGTCAAAACGTGCAAAAGCCTTTCATCTCGGTGACTTTAGTCTGGGGATGAAAGGCTTTTATTTTTTAATATTGTTCCCTTCAGTAGCCGATCGAACTTATGGAAGTAAAATTGGGCCTATGGGAAGGCAGTTATCAAAATCAGACTCAGCAATGGTTGCGCTGGTGGGATAGCGAGGGGAATTTGTGGCTGACGGGGAGGAACAAGCCTAACAGGAAGGCCAACGGGTACAAGCCCAGGGCCCAGTAGCCGATCGACAACAGCAACAGAAAGAGCGATTGGCGGCATATTGGCGATTGCAGGCGATCGATCCGGATCTGATTTGAGCCTTGGTGGTGGCTGTATTTTTTGAGGAGAGGGAAAGAGCGCGAGCGATGAGAAGGAGTTGCAGGCGATCGGGTTTCACCTGTCGGTAAAAAATGTAACCTTCCGGTTGAGCGGCTGCCAGTAACCTTTTCAATACCATCGATGCCTTGATAGTCCGCTCCAACAGGATTGTTATACTGTATGGTCATTTCTACTAAACAAAATCCTAATCAGGTTGGGAACAAAGAGTTGTCATTGTTATAATTCTTCTGAATCATATGCTCTAAGGTACTGAATATAATGACCAGGTGAGTGGAATCCAGATGGCAAATACATAGATGTAAGCTTCCCTTGTGGAACAATAGAGAAAAGATTTGGGGCTTCTGTTTGAGCTGCCGAATCAGAAAGTTCCTCTTCAGTAATGATCTTAAGCTCCTCTTCCGTAGGCAGTTTATCAATCTTTTCTAAACTATTTTCATTGAAATGTTTCAACCCTTCTGCCAAGGTTTCAAAACAAAAAATTGAACGAGTAGCAATGTTAGTGTTAGCTTTAACTAATTCATCATATAAAAATGAATTTAGATAGCTTTTCTTCTTAAAGGCTGTATAGTAGTCTGTATCCTTGGTGATAATCCAGATATTTTCTGAATCACTTGAGCAATTTTTGAATTGCTCCCAAGATACTTGATCGCCTAAAGGATCATTTGGTTTACCTGGTGGATTACCTACCTCTCTTCTATACCTTCCTGCTTGAATTTCATGTTCAGATGCTTCGAGAGCACCTTCAAAAAGAAGGCGAAAAGTGTGTGAAACCTTATCACTGGAACACATTATTTCTTCAAGCGTTTTGTGTATGATATCTTCAAGTTCTTTGGAGAGCTTTTGGTTTTTTTGGTATATCTCCTTGCTCTGACTATTCCATTTTTGTAGGTTTGTGCTTTCCATTTCTAGATGTTCTGGTAAATTGATTGGTTTAATATTTGATAGGTTATTAAAATGATTGCTCAAGCTTCTCTGAGCGACATCAAGTTTATTCCTGTTAACTTCCTTAACAATTTGTGAACCTATAAATATGCTATCTTTAATCTCCAAAAGGGAATCCAGTAATTTTTTTAACTCCGGCTTGTTGCTATCAAAAAAATTCAAGTATATGTTTGCATCAATAAATATTTTTTTCATAAAGCTGGCTACCAACTAAACATAATGAATAACTAAGCATTATAACATATAATGGATAACTCACTAAGCTATGCAGACATCCTCAAAAAAACCCTGCAAGAAGCAACTCGCGCCCAACCGCGTTTACAGGCGATCCAGCTTTACCCCGTCTGTGATGTCGATTCGGGTCACTTTCTGATTCTCGCTACAGGCTGGGATAAACAGCGCTGGATTGACACGATTCTGTTTCATGCTCGTTTAGTCGATAATCAAGTTGTAATTGAAGAAGATAACTTCGAGGAAGGTCTAAGCCAAGCGCTGATTGCAGCGGGTATAAAAGCAGAGGATATCGTGACTAGCCCCTTCCGTGACAACAGCGAGAGACAGAAAACCTATCAGACAGTATAAGGAAGAAGGAAGAAGGAAGAAGGAAGAAGGAAGAAGGAAGAGGGGGAGACTGGGAGATGGGAAGAGGGGGAGGATTTTCTCCCAATTAGCCATTAACTATGGCCTAGGCTTACCGACAAAGAAAGCTAAGGGAGAATTCTCACCACAAGATAACCGAACTTTAGAACCAATGGGAAAAACATTCCCTGTGGTTGTGAGTGCATATAACTTTTCGCCAGAAGGCGTTTTTAAACAATAACGATTTTCTCTGCCTAAGAATTGGCGATCGCAAACCACAACAGGCGAATCTTCATCTAAGTATAAACTCAAGTCTTCCTGCCGGATCATCAATTCTCCTTCAGTAGAAACATCACAGGGAACTTGTGAAGATGAATCTCGTTTAACAGCAAAACAACCTACTTCTGTTTCCCAAAAATCCTGCTTCAGCGATGCAGACACAAAATTAGCTTGCGTCACAAACTCAGCCACAAATCTAGATGCTGGTTCTTGATAAACTTCCTCTGGAGTGCCAAACTGTTCTAATTGGCCTAGACGCATCACCGCTACCCAATCTGAAATCGAAAGTGCTTCTTCGCGATCGTGGGTGACAAATACACCAGAGGTTCCCGTTGCTTTGAGAATCTCGCGGACTTCCTGACGCAATCTTAACCGTACTTGTACATCTAAATTACTCAATGGTTCATCTAGTAAAATAATCGCAGGTCTAGGGGCTAAAGCACGGGCCAGGGCCACTCGCTGTTGCTGACCCCCCGATAATTCATGGGGATAACGGTTTTCTAATCCTTCTAATCCCACCAATGCTAATGCTTCTGTGACACCTTTCTGAATATTATGCTTTGACTCTTTTCCTTGATGCGTTAAGCCAAAAGCTACATTTTTCGCGACAGTCAAATGCGGGAAAAGTGCATAGTCTTGAAACACCATACCAATGTCTCGCTGTTCCGGCGGGACTGACATATTAACACTGGCTACAGTTTTTCCTGCTAGAGCGATCGTCCCTGCTTGTAGCTGTTCAAAACCCGCAATTAACCGCAGCAACGTTGTTTTCCCACAACCGGATGGCCCCAACAACCCCAGTATATCTCCTTGATGTAATGTCAGGGTGACAGATGCCACCGCAGGTGATGCTGCTTGGGAATACTGTTTTGTTACACCATCCAAATGCAGAATTATAGGTCGAGCCATTATTGCTATAAATAATCAACAACTTACTATTCTACAATAAACCAGTTTAGTGATATAAATTGTCAGAAAGACTTGACAAATGTTTACACATACTGATAAACTAGCAAGCTAGACAATTTACTAGCGATGAAAAATTCCCAAAAATCACTACAACAAACAGCAATCAGCACAATTCAATGGCGATCGACCTTACGCGGTCTATCGGCTAGTGGGTGGACACTTGCTGTTATCGCTTTAGCATTGCCGATCGCCATACCAGTTTTCAGTGTCTTATCCAGTATCTTTGTGGAAGCTAAAGATACATGGCAACATCTAACCGATACAGTTTTAACTCGTTATATCATCAACTCTTTTTGGTTAATGATCGGTGTAGGCTTTGGTGTTGTCGTGATTGGCGTAGGATGTGCGTGGCTAGTAACAATGTGTCGCTTTCGGGCCAGTCGCGTATTTGAATGGGCATTACTGTTACCCTTAGCGGCCCCAGCTTATGTGCTAGCTTATACTTATACAGACTTTTTAGAATTTTCCGGCCCAGTTCAAAGTGCTTTGCGTTATATTTTTGGCTGGAGTTATGGAGACTATTGGTTTCCTAACGTGCGATCGCTCCCTGGAGCAATCTTAATGCTAATCTTAGTTTTATATCCCTACGTCTACCTATTAACAAGAGTTGCCTTTTTGGAGCAATCCACTTGTACCCTAGAAGCTAGTAGAATACTGGGCTGTAGCCCTTGGCGGAGTTTTATTACAGTTGCCTTACCAATGGCAAGACCCGCAATTGTAGCAGGTTTAGCACTGGCTTTGATGGAAACTCTCAACGATTATGGTACTGTTCAGTATTTTGGAGTTGATACATTCACCACAGGTATTTATCGGACTTGGTTTGGCATGGGAGAACGAATTGCTGCCAATCAATTAGCTGCCCTGCTATTATTATTTGTTCTGGGTTTAATTTTACTAGAACGCTGGTCGCGAAGTCGGACTAAATATTATCAAGCTAGCAGTCGCTATCGCCAACTACCAACTTATCAACTTAAAGGAATTAGGGAGATTTTAGCGGTAATTGCTTGTTTCCTGCCGCTATTTTTTGGTTGTTTATTGCCAGCAGGTCTTTTAGTCAAGTTGACCTTAGCGAATTGGCAACTAACCTTAGATGAACGCTTTTGGATATTTGCCCGTCATAGTTTAATTTTGGCAACACTGACAGCAATTTTAGCCGTAGTTATTGCCTTGATTATGGCTTATGGCTTACGGTTATATCCTAATTTAGGAGTGCAGTTAGGAACTAGAGTTGCGGCAATGGGCTATGCTGTACCTGGTTCTGTGATTGCAGTGGGGATTATGGTTCCCATTGGAAAATTTGACAATCTATTTGATAGTTGGATGCGTGAAAACTTGGGGATTTCTACAGGATTGTTGTTAAGCGGTACGATCGCAGCTTTGGTATTTGCCTATATAGTTCGGTTCCTGGCTGTTTCTTTAAATGCGGTAGAGTCAAGTTTGAGCAAAATTAAGCCTAATTTAGATGATGCGGCGAGAAGTTTGGGTTATAGCCCGATGCAAACTTTAGTTACAGTTCATACACCAATGATGACGGGAGGTCTACTAACTGCCATGATGTTAGTATTCGTTGATGTAATGAAAGAGTTACCTGCTACTATAATTATTAGACCTTTTAACTTTGATACCTTGGCTGTGCGAACTTATCAACTTGCCTCAGATGAGCGATTGGCGGAAGCTTCTGGCCCAGCCTTGGCAATTGTTTTAGTGGGGATGTTACCGGTTATTTTATTAAGTTGGAAAATTGCGCGATCGCGCAAGTCTTCAATACTATAACCCCAAATCTCTTCCCTGCTTGCACAGGTGATTGATTCTTTTAAAGCTATAGTCCGACAGGGGTTTCAACCCCTGTCTCATAGCGAAAGTCGTCTGAAGACGACTATACAGCTAGGATTTCAGTCGGTTTCAACCGACTTTAGCTATTAGACAGGGAATAAATTCCCTGGCGGGTTTCAGGAGAATGTATCAACCGTTCTTCCCTCTTCCTTTTTCTTTCATAAATCAAGATGATTAATAAAAATTCAGCAATGTTTACCCGCACTACTGGCACAATTTCCTTGTTACTACTTACTATTTTTGTCACCTTGGGATGTCAAAAACAGGCGGCTGGCCCCCTCGAAACATTACAAAAAACTAAGCAATGTCCAGGATGTGACCTGACTGATACCAAGTTAAGTGACATTGATTTAACAAGCGCTAATCTCAATGGTGCTAAGTTGGAAGGTGCTATGCTAGAAAATGTCAAACTTAATGAAGCCTTACTCGATAGCGTCAATCTCAAAGGTGCAAATTTAAAAGGTGCTTCTCTGGAAAAAGCAGGTTTATTTTCTGCCGATCTCACAAATGCTGATTTGAGTAATGCAAATCTCAAGGGGGCTTTTTTGCGAGGTGCAAAATTGAATAATGCCAATCTTAGTAATGCCGATTTAAGTGAAACTGACTTAAATAGTGCTGATTTGACTGGGGCTAACCTGAAAGGGGCAAACCTGAAAGGCGCTATAATGCCGGATGGTAAAATTAAAAATTAAAGTTGATGGGATTCGGCGGTTGAAACCGCCGAATCACAAAGAGTAGCTTCTTGTTCAAAAAGCCTCTATTTCCATCCTGCCCGATCGGCAACCTTTAAAGCTTCGGGGTTATTTTTCCCATACACATCAGGGTTGAGAGGGTCAGATTTGAATGTACCAAAACTTGCCACTACAGGATCGATCGCCACACCTGAAATCACAGGGTATTCGTTATTACTCCTAGCAAAAATTTGTTGCGCTTCGGGACTGGCTAAGTGTTCCAAGAATTTGGTCGCGCCAGCTTTGTTACGGGAGGTTTTGACTACACCCCCACCACTAATGTTGACGTGGGTACCGCGATCGCGCTGGTTCGGGAAAAATACACCTACTTTCGCCGCGATCGCTTTTTCTGCTGGATCTTTCGATTTCATTAAGCGAGCTACATAATAGGTATTAACAATGGCAATATCGCCTACCCCATCAGCAACAGCCTTGATTTGCGCCGTATCATTTCCCTCTGGAGGACGCGCAAAATTAGCCACCAATCCTCGCGCCCAAGCTTCTGTTTTTTGAGCTCCATGAACCGCTAACATAGCCCCAACCAGAGACTGATTATAGATATTAGTGGACGATCGCACTAAAACTTTGCCTTTCCACCGAGGTTCTGTCAGCGCCTCATAGGTTGACAATTGGGTAGGGTTCACCTTGCTTTTGTTATAAACAATCACCCGTGCCCGGCGCGAGAGACCAAACCAGAAACCTTGAGGATCTCGCAAACTTGCTGGAATTGCCGATGTCAGGACTGTTGAAGAAACAGGTTGCAGAATACCTGCTTGTTTTGCCCGCCACAAACGCCCACCATCCACCGTGATGAAAACATCAGCGGGGCTATTTGCACCTTCACTTTTGATCCGTTCAATTAGTTGGTCAGCATCCGCTTCAACGAGGTTAACCTTAATCCCAGTTTTTTTGGTGAAGCTTTGGTACAACTCATTATCAGTGTCGTAGTGACGTGCTGAATAAAGGTTGAGAGTGCCCGTCTGGGCTTGGACTGGGGCTTTTTTGCTGAGTTCCCCCACTGCCACGACAGCCATTGCTGTACCGCTGGCAAGAAAAATACGCCGAGAAATGCTCATTGTTCTATAATAATAGATTTTTTCATCTGGTAATTGACACGATGGTGTATCTACAGCCATCTATAGTCATTGCTTTACTATATTAATGCAAGTAATTCTTATTTGATGATCGAGAGCGTAACTATTTTAGGGCTGACGCACTACTGGTCAGAAATCCGGTCTCGACTTCGCTCAATCGGCACTTTTTTTACGAAAAGACTTTTTTATAGCCCGGAGATTAGGTAAAAAATTTGGCGTTGCTCAATTTGAGGATGATTATTGTAGGGTGTCCCCCCTGGCCCGAAAATACACGCCTTCGGGCTCATGGGCCCATCCCACAAAAAAAATCAAACTCCTGCCGCTATTATGCAGTCAAAAATTTGCTGATGAAGTTCTTGATGCCTCCAGGACTGTATTTATGACACAGATTTTTGCTGATTAGGTATCACAACACTTTCCAATAGCTATCTCCAAAAACTCCCCAGCCCAATCCCCCGTAGGTTTCTGACTGTCTGCCCTCAAAGGGCAGAGAGTGCTTTTACTAATTGCCAGCGACAACAACCTCCAGAGGTTTTATTAGATTTAGCCCATAGGGTAAATTTAAAAATATTCCTTAAACCACCTCGCACTCAAAAAAAAAGCAACAGCCATCTCCCAAGCGATTCGCGTCACCGCCATGTATCAACTGCCCGAATTCTCGACCAGGCTCAACAGCCACCAAGACGCTGGCTAGCAGTGCACACCCTACAGTTAGTAAGTTGCACACTGGCATCCTACGGATTATTTGTGTCGAATTAGCTCGTAAATTTCCACATAGTCTTTAGCTGGATATTTCCACGAATTGTCACAATTCATGCCTTGAAGCATGAGTTTTTCAAATTCATCATGATAGTCATACCACAATCCGATCGCCCGATCGAGCGCCGACTCTAAAGCGTAGTAGTCGGTTTGGTAAAATACGTAACCGTTGCGTTCTTCCGGCAGGTGGCGGGTGTCGTAATCTCGATCGAACACAGTATTAACCAAACCGCCAACTCCCCGCACCACAGGAACAGTACCGTACCTCAACCCGATCATCTGAGTCAGCCCGCAGGGTTCGTAATTACTGGGAACCACAATCATATCCCCACCGGCGTAAATTAAGTGCGACAGTTCCTCATTAAAACCTAGTTCTAAATGGCAGTCGGGATTGTCATTTAAAAAGTATTTTTCGTGCTGGAAATGAGCGTTAATTCCCGCTTCTGTCGCGGAGCCCAAAAGCACGAATTGCGCTCCCTTACTCAGAGAGTAATAAATTGCATGGTGGACGAGATGAACGCCTTTTTGGTCGTCCAAACGACCGATAAAGGTAATAATAGGCTTATCAGCATCGCGCAGGAACAGCCGATCGCGCAAAGCTTTTTTAGTTTTGGCTTTTCCTGCCAAATCCTCCTGATTGTAGTGGTGAGGAATATAGCGATCGCCATCGGGATTCCACACATCATAATCAATGCCGTTGAGCACCCCGCGAAACTTCTCTTGATATAAATGCAAAGTGTGGCCCAAACCGTAGCCACACTCGCCGAGGTGAGCTTCCCAAGCATGATGCGGCGAAACCGTGGTGACAAAGTTCGAGTAAACAATGCCGCCTTTCATAAAGTTGATAGCAAAAGGGTTAAAGTTATCTCGGAGGCGATCGTAATCAAAATAATAATCCGGTCTGTGCAAACCCGTTGCTTGCAAAATATCGCTACCTCCCATGCCTTGATGTTTGAAATTGTGAATGGTATAGCAGACTCGCTGATATTCCATCCAATTGTATTTGTAAATTTCAAACAGCAAGACTGGCACCAAACCAGTTTGCCAATCATGACAGTGAATCACATCGGGACGTTTGTTGCTTCTGAGCAAAAATTCCAAAGCGGCTTTGCTGAAAAATGCAAACCGCATATTGTCGTCATTGCACCCGTAATAACAGCCGCGATTAAAAAAGTTATCTTGAGAGCGAGGTTCGATGAAAAAACACAACTGCCCGTGCACCCAGCCGCACAACACATCGCAGAGGATTTCGCCGCCGTACCAGGGCACAGCCAAATCCCGGTAGGCCTCGTGAAGTCCCCAAATGTGGTCGTACCTCATGCAGTCGTACTTGGGTAGAATAATCTCGACGCAGTGGCCGGAATTCTGCAACTCCCGACTCAAACCGTAAACTACGTCTCCCAAACCCCCTGCTTTGATGACGGGGGCGCACTCTGAGGCAATTTGTACAATGTACATTTTTTTTTCTCGCTCCTGGATGAATCAAAAAAATATTTTCTTAACTTGACAAAGTATATGATTTCTAGGCAGATAAGCAAGTCGGCCATTGGGAATACAGGGCGATCGGGCTCCCAGAAGCCGAATTTGCGGCGGTTGCGATCGGCGATATCGTTTCGGCATTGCTGCAACTCGATCGCAAATTCCGCAAAACATAACTCATCTTCTCGCATTTGTCAACTCAATCTTTTGAGTCAAATCGCCATTTGTCTCGTCTAGTTCCGAATAGCGATCGAATAACTCACTCAAAGCTTCTTCTCCAACAATTTCTCCATTACTGACAAACTTCTCTACCTCCACCGAACCATCACTCAAAAATTCAATTTCCCACCGTTCCCCAGGTACAGCTACAATTACCATCAGAGCTTCATCGCGATGATGCGCTAAACTGTAATCGATAGCCTGTTTTTGCAATTTTTGCAAAAATAATATTACTTGGTCAAATCCATTATTTTTCATCTATCAAATCTCCCATCGCTCAACAATTTGCGAACCATCTTAAAGCCGGGGATATTTTCTTCAGCACCTCTTTCTATTTGCTCCCATATCATTTCGCTAAATTCTTCCCAACTTGGCGAATTTGCCGGAAGCTGTGCTTGTTTTATACTACCTTTTTTACCTTTGAGAATCTCAGACACTTTCATGCCTGCAAATTTGTGTGCGATGTTTCTTCCTCCTTATCTTACATAAATCCCACTCATAATTCTCATACCGCTCGACAAAAATGCAACAACTTATCCCAAACCCATAGCATCATTTTCACATACTAATAATTTACCTTTCCCCTGATAATACCAAACATAACCCTCTCCACCGCCTTTGCCAAAATGACCTAATTTTCGATAATCTTCTTCAATCCCCTTGGTAAATCCTTTTACTAAATCGCAATCTGCTATCAAACATTCACCTTGTCTGAGTTCGACAACCTTAGCTGGTGAATTTGTAGCAGCTACAACTATAGCTTTTTGCTCGCGCAAAGCTGTAACAGCAATTCTCCACCTACCGTCATTAGAAGCAGCCACTTGTCGCACTTTCAGTTTTTTAGCACCGATAACTACATTGTCCGAACAAAACTGAAATACACCATCATCAAATTCCCACTGCTCCCCATCCGACAGAACGATCGGCGTATAATGCAGGAAATTCCCTTTTTGTCTCGGTTCCAGTTTCACCGTACCAGTTCCTTGATATACGGGAGCGTTGTAGTCCATTTCCGTAGTCAACGATACCCACATATCTTTTAAACGGTTATCCGTTTTATAAACACCGGAAGTCAATTTCCCCATACACCAATGCAGCGCACCTTTTTGAATAATCACTCCCGAATTGTTCAAGTGAATTTCCGCTTGCTGAACCAAGGGAATATTTTTAGTGGGATGGTAAAACTTGTTGGTTTCTTTATTGATGTTATTTTGAACGTACCACAAATCCGTCGGTTCCAAAAGCTTGATTTCGTATTTCATAATTTACCTCGCCTATTTACGTGAAATGTGTTAAACATTTTACCCAAGATTAGGAGCTGCCGCGCTCCCGGACTTATCTTGTGAAATTTATCTTTGGCAGACATCCTCTGCTACTGTTAAGGTATCTAGCTATCTTAGCAATAGCAGACAGCGCCCCTCCACAATTGTTGAGAAAAATTTATGCCTGCGATCGCACAATCTCCCAATTTACCCATTTTACAAGAAATCAACTCAGGATTACCCAATATTTGCGGCTCCGAAGCAGAAATTAATGCCGCAGCCAATAGCAACGAACCAATCTTTCTACCTACCACAAATCTGCGCCTGGAAAATATTCAAGCCGGATTCGCCTGCGCCCTGCATATGCACCAACCCACCATTCCTGCCGGTGCAAACGGCGAACTGATCAGCAATCTCCAGAATATGTTTGAACATCCCAACCAAGGAGACAACCACAACGCCGGAGTGTTTGCTTGGTGCTATTCTCGGATGGGAGAATTTATCCCCCAACTGATTGCCGAAGGCTGCAACCCGCGAATTATGCTCGACTATTCGGGCAACTTATTGTGGGGATTGCGCCAAATGGGACGCGACGATATCTTTGATAATCTCAAGCGGATTACCTGCGATCCTCAATATCAACCCCACGTAGAATGGCTGGGCACAATGTGGAGTCACGCCGTCATTCCCTCAACTCCCATTCCCGACATCAAACTTCAAATTCAAGCATGGCAACATCATTTTGCTGCCATTTTTGGCATTGATGCCCTCAAGCGCGTCAAAGGTTTTTCGCCCCCAGAAATGCACTTTCCCAATCACCCAGATACACTTTACGAATACATCAAAGCTTTGAAAGAATGCGGCTATCGCTGGCTGATGGTGCAAGAACATTCTGTAGAAAATCCCGACGGTTCGGGATTGTCGCAAGACCAAAAATATATTCCCAACCGTTTGGTTGCCCGCAATTCTCACGGCGAAACAATCGGCATTACGGCTTTGATTAAAACCCAAGGTTCGGATACAAAATTGGTCGGTCAAATGCAGCCTTATTACGAAGCTAAAGGACGCAATAAACAGCAAATTGGCAATGTCACAGTTCCTTCTTTAGTTACTCAAATTGCCGACGGCGAAAATGGCGGCGTGATGATGAATGAATTTCCCAGCGCCTTTGTCAAAGCTTGGCACGAAAACCGCGAACAAGGCGGCGGAAAATCCGGTGTTGTTGGTTTAAACGGCACTGAATATTTGGAGATAATTGAAGCGGCGGGCGTCAATCCTGATGATTATCCGATTTGTCAGGGGATTAACCAGCACAAAATCTGGCAGCTAGTCGATCCCGACAGTGCGACACCGGAAAAAGTCGAAAGTGCGATCGCCCAACTCAAGCAAACCGACCATAATTTTCACATGGATGGTGCTTCTTGGACTAACGATTTGAGTTGGGTGAAAGGCTACGAAAATGTCTTGGAACCGATGAATCTACTCAGCGCTGCATTTCACAAAAAATACGACCCGCTGGTGCAGCAAGATGCTTCAGTTACCAAGCAGTTTGAATACCAGCAAGCTTTGCTTTACAACTTGTTGCTACAAACAAGCTGTTTCCGCTATTGGGGACAGGGAACTTGGACTGATTACGCGCGGGAACTTTACAACCGCGGCGCTGCTTTAATGAAGTAGGAGAATTTATTGTAGGGTGCCCCGCCAACAAAGTGTTTGAGCCTCCTCAAATATCGGCGCTAACGCACCCTACATCTAGAAAACTTCATTGATAAAGAGAGGACTAAAGCCCTCACTACAAACACCGACTTACCAATTACTGTCTACATTTCCTGCATTAACCGCAAATAGTTTTGCCGCATTTGCGTCATATTTTCCATCATTCTATTAGCCATATCTTTCTCAACATCGCTCATTTGTTGCCAAAATAAAGCCGATCGCCTCGCCATAATTGCTTCTTCCCAAAGCATCTCCAAAAGTTGCGCCGCCATTGGGTTTTCAGCATCGATAATCCCACACAATTGCTCGAAGGCCCGGTTGGCTTCGGTGTGAGTGCTAACATCCTGAACCAGGCTTAGGCATTTTTTGAGTTGTACGATCGGATTTTCAGAAGAGTAAGCCATAATTTCACGAAGATAAGCGACAAAATTTACAATGATACCTTTGACATTACAAGAGTTGTGACACAGCCGTACAGTTCCCTACATACCAGCGCCAAGGCAAATCCATTCCTTGAGAAATCCCGATCCGCGTAGTTTGCACAAAATTTATTGTACCCTCCTCCACAGCTTGCTGAAATTGCTCGCTCCGGTGTTCCAAACGCAGCGGTTGGCCTGCACCCAAGGCAAAACCGCTTAAAGTTCGATCGATCTCCAGCACCTTACACAGTTTCCCAGGCCCGGCGGCGAGGCGCGATCGCTTCTTCTCAGGAATTGCAGCGAATTCTTGGGGAACCGCATCTACCTGCAAAGCTCGAATCAGCACAGCACTAGCAACTCCCTCTGCATCCGTCACGACATTAAAGCAATGGTACATCCCGTAGATTAAGTAAACGTAGCTCATACCCGCAGGCCCGAACATCACCTCATTGCGAGAAGTGCGCTTTCGGTAAGCGTGACAAGCGGGATCTCCCGGGCCGTAAGCTTCGGTTTCGACAATCATTCCCCGAATTGTCTCGCCGTCAGGAAACTGCCGCACCAGAGTACAGCCGAGCAAATCTGGCGCTACGCTGGTAGATGGCCGCGCCAGCCAAAAAGATTCTACAATCTGAGTATTTGCACTCACTCAACAACAGCAGGTAAATTATGGACGTTAAGTTAGTTTTAGCAGTCTTGACAGCAGTTTTCACCGTTTGCTGTCTGTTCTTCGGCACAAAAAACGGATTCTACGATACTGACAAGTATCATGGTAACGGTTCTGCTCACTAATTTTAGGCGATTTTTAGTTGCTTAAAAAAACCGCCGCCTGTCAGTCAGGCGACGGTTTTTTTTTATGAACCACAGAGGCCACAGAGGACACAGAGAAAGAGAAAGAGAGAGCGGAAAGAATGAAAAGAAGTTGACAAATGATGACACAGCAGATTGCTGTATTTGCTGCAATTAAGGATGAATTTTGCCATCGGGCATTTTAGTTTCTTGCAAGCTAGCATTCTCGAAGTCGGCGCATCCCGGCAAATTTAAGCGAACTGTCGCTCCCCGCTCCGTTGCTTTCATATTTAAGCCAACTACTGCATTTTCTGGGTTATTTTTTTCGGGAACAGCAGTGACATTAACATCCATATTTGCTCCTTGACTATTAGCATCAAGGTTGAAAGTGATGCCGCTACATCCCAAATCAGCTCCGGTCAAGTTGGCTCTATTTAAGTTGGCATTTTTGAGGTTGGCATTGGTCAACTTGGCTCCTGATAAGTTAGCACCTTCTAGGTTAGCTCCCTGCAATTTGACTCCTTGCAAGTCTAATCCTTGTAAGTTGGCATTGCTGAAATTGCATTCTGGACACTGTTTTGTTTGCAGCAATTCCTTGACTTGGTTTTGTTGCTGGGAAAATGTTAGATATTTTACCGCAGTAAATACAACTGCGATCGACAATCCAGCAGTAACTAAATTCTTTGATTTCATTAATATCCGACAAGCTTGGGCGGCTTTCTCTCGCTGTTAAGAGATTTCTCCAAGAGTGCGATCGACCTTTCCACAATTCCCCCAAAAAAATGCAGGCATCTCCCAGAAGCAGTTCAACCCCAGGGGGACCGCATCTTATTGAACACTGTTCATCTGTGGTGAGTATATTTGGAGATAAATTCACCATTTTTAGAAGCTACAGACACGCTTTATAATGACTTTTTAGATAAAATAGGAACGGATTAATGGTGGTTCTGACTTAATGCTATTTTTGAGAAAATAAAAATATTACAACCACTGTTTACAAGTTGTATAATAGTTAGTCAGGAGTTATTTCTCAGAATTTAGTTAACTGCAACAGCGAGAACCTTAGTCAAATATTCATCATCCCACCCGGCTCAAAGTCGGTTATTTCTTGCTCCGGTTTTTGAGGGTTTTTGTTGATTCAAAAGATTAAGCGAAATGTGTCTAATTATAGCAAAGTTTTTCGGAGCCTTATCTTTTCTAATCCGACAAGTCGCCTCACAACAACTCACATCTAATACCCAATGTAAAGAATTTTATATTTGCCAATGGCGGCGGAATAATTCACCAAATTTTTGAGCATTATTTGGTAAACTACTAATATATAACGAGTTTAAATAGTGTTTTTTTTCACCATTTCACGGATTTTATCAGACCCATCGTATGAATATTCTCCCATTAATTGGAGGCTAATCTGCTCTTGAATGTCACTTAACATTAAGGAATAGCGAATTTCTGAGCGACAGTGATTCCTCTCTTTACTTGTCGAATAAGCTCTCTGTAAAAATCCATAAAATCCTTCTCTAATTGCTTGTTTAAACAACTCTTCTACTCTGGCATACAGGGATGCTTGGTTCTTTTTTAAGGTGATTACACAATCTACTTATTGTTCTATAATTGACTTCACAATTGAGCTCTGACAGCCCAGGGCATCAATGGTGAAAATGCTTTCATTTAATTATAATAGTTTGAAAAAAGGCGGAATAGCTGTGATTTAATTAGACCTTTTATCAACCTTAAGTTGTCCTAAAACTAATCTTTGACTCGTCGCCCAAGCACTGACCATATGAATTGCTTTTTTATCTCCTCCCCGATTGTAAGAATGGCGAATAGTTCTGCCATCAATTGCGATTACTTCTCCAGGATTGAAGCAACTAATAGATTGAATCCAACTCAAAAAACATTTCTGAAATTGCTCCGGGTTGAGGCGAAAAAATACTCGTGCAATTGTGTCAGGTGAAGGTATGCCATTCGGCCCGTCTAAAATTTTATTTAACCCTTCGTATTGAGCTGCGCCCGTAACTTTCGATATCCACCCATGTATCAGCACCGCAAATCACGGCACAAAGTGAGAGGCTGATAATGTCAATTAATTGATGATGTTTCGTCCGCTCAATTCTGGGATGTTATAAGTCGGCAAAATGGTCGGCAATCGTGATTTTAGGTGTGAGTTTCATACAGGTAAACCCTAATTAAATGTTTTGTAGTTACTCAATAATTCTTCTCCAATATACCACATTCTGTTAACATGAAATTTAGATGCGTTCGCCCTGCCCTCTCAACAGAAATGGCAGCCACTGGCACATCTAGTTCGTCAAGGTGGACAATCGTGGTCTGCCGAAGTCGTGTGTTTTAAAACTAATCCTCTGTCTTGTACACTCAAGGCTCGTTGGGATCTAGACTACAAAGACCCGTGGTTGATTCTGACAGACTTCAAACCGGAAGAAGCAAACATTCTTTGGTATGGACTACGTTCTTGTACCGAATGTGTTTACCGCGAGCTCAAATCAGATGGCTGGCAATGGCATCATACCCGTTTACTCTTACCACAACGAGCCGAACGAATGTGGTTAGTGCTGGCTGTTGCCACTTTGTGGATGGTGATCCTGGGTGGCACTCACGAAAATCAATCACTGGGAGCATCTCAATGAAAGCAGCAAAGCTCGAAATTGGAATTAGGAGTCAGGAGTCAGGAGCCAGGAGAAAAGAGTCAGAAGGAAGAAGAAAGAAGTGTTTTTGCAAATATGAGATGCTCCCCAATCACTTGCCTCAAATTTTCAACAACTTCCCCCTGGACATATTGCTTTAAATCAGCCTCGGAGCCTCAAAAAACAGCGTCATTTGTCTTGTTTTCTTCTCGGCTTTGTGACTCTGATGGCTAATCTACTCAACAATCGAACGATACATCTTGAGCGTTGGATATCCTTCCCTCAAACTCCTGTGGATGCCTTTTATGCTTGTAACTCCTCCTCGTTGTAAAAAACCTACACCTGTCAGGAAGGGGAGAGGGGGAGAGGATTTGACGATTTTTGATCGGGACTCGAAATATACAATTTAAATGCACAACAGCTTAGGGGCACAACTGCGAGATAATATTCCCGGTATTGCCAGTCAAGGAATGCTTTCTACTTTTGCTAGTGGCGTGGACATTGGAGAAAGTCAACAGCAGTGGAGGAAGAAACTTGCCTCACAACCAATGATTACAAAAGGGAGTTTATCACAACTTTTACTCACCACAAGACTCAAAATGATAGGAAAGTATTACAAAAACCCCACCTTTTTTTTGCAAGAGTTAGCGATTGTGATAAAATTGAAATCAAAGAAGGTGTGGGTTTGGTAGTTTTGAGAAAAGATGTAGATTTTGAAAAAGTCAACGCAGGGGAAGGTACTCAAATGGCTTGGAAATTGTTGCAGAAATATTTAAAATAAAAACTCCCCCACTACGTTTTCCTCGCGAGGGGGCTGAAACTTTAATAGAGAACTTCTTTACTATGTTGTCAAATACGAATTCAGATTACGAATCATTACTACAACGAGCGATCGCGATCGCCGCCAAATCTCATGAGGGGCAGGTTGATAAGGCAGGCAATCCCTATCTCGATCATCCGCTATTTGTGATGGAGAATGTAAATTCTCTAGAGCAGAAAATCGTAGCGGTTCTACACGATGCGGTCGAAGATTCTGAACTTACACTTGAGCAACTTAGAAGCGAAGGTTTTCCTGAAGTTCTCGTCTCGGCGATCGCGGCGATTACCAAAATAGAAGGAGAAGCTTATGCAGCTTATTTAGAGCGTGTGATTGCCAACCCGATCGCACTGCGAGTCAAAATCGCTGATGTTACTCATAACCTCGATCTTCGTCGCATCGCCAATCCCACAGAGGCAGATTTTCAACGCATTGCCAAATACAAAAAAGTCCTCAGTCAGTTGCGTGCCGCCCTAAAATAATTATTTTTAATAAAGTGAAAATATGTTGTCAATTCCGCCGAATGGGGCTTAAACATTTTATAGTAAGTCCCCATAAAAGGAAATTTAAGGTTTTAATAGGGTATTATCTTATCCAAATGGATCGGAGTCTATAAGATGTTGAAATGGCTGAACTATTGGCGGCAAGCCCTCAGCATACTGAAGCCTGCTGTGGAGGAGCAACCCGCGCCTTCTGCTGAAATTCCTAAAACATTTCTTCACCCAGCTCCCAGAAAAACTGTTGCTAAAACATTATTGAGTGACTATCGACCGTGTAAGCTTGCAGTTGATCCGCTAGAATCCACCTTGTTTTATCGATCGCTTGAGGGAAAAATTGTGAGCCGATCGTTAGTTTCTGGCGCAATTGAGTGGCAATCTGAAGAATCTGGCTCTCCCCTACGAGTAACAGATCAAATCCTTTGGGCGGTGCAAAGCGATGCAATCGCCGCATATTCCACAATAGATGGCCAAGTGCTTATGCGATCGAATCAGTTGTGGCTACCTGGTGAACCTGATGAAGTAGCTACTTACTCACAGTGTGATTTATCTGAGCAAACCTTGCGGTTGCTTCTACTTTATTATTATGGTCCCTACGATCGGAATGGAGGAATGGCTACCCCGCCGCGCCGGCAGGGTTCAGTAGCTTATCAGATTAATCTGATTACTGGAGAAGTCACTCGGGGATATGCTCTTGAGGGTACACCGCGTTATGATGAACCTAATTTGATACTGGGTCATGATTGGTGGCTTAATTCGCAAGAAGTCGAGGGGCAAATCTATCCATCGGTTTCTAGTGAGCAGCTTTTCAAAATAAACCGCCCTCTAGGAATTACTGAATCTGCTCAGTTGCAAACCGCTTCAGTAATCATTCACCACTACCGCACTGCCTACGTAACTCAAAGAATTGTAAGTGTCTTTAGTAACCAACCTCCCTATTCACAACTGTGCGAAGCCATCATAAATGAATATAGGCCGGAAAAATGGGAGCCACTGCGTTGCTAACGGGACTTAGACCAAAACTGAAGCCATTTTGGCTTCACACCCAGATCTAGAAATACTTTTAGCTCAAATGGGATGAATCTACTTATACCAAGGGTTTCAGGCATTTTTAGGTCATCGACCTCTTGCCATTGCCAGCGAGGGGGTTTGGGTTCCTAAATGGGCTATAAAATGTTTAAGTCCCACTAATTAATTTCAGTTCCAATACGCTAACAGACATAAATTTAACCGCAGATATCCGCCTTCCTCGTGGCACAGGCATCTTGCGTGGGCGATATCTGCGATTAAAAAAATCCCGAAATCCTAAGCCATTACCATCCCCCCATCCACATTAAAAACCTGCCCCGTTATATAAGCCGCCGCCGCATCTGCCGCCAAAAACTTCACCATCCCGGCAACTTCCTCAACTTCCCCGTATCTCCCCAGCGGAATATACTTCAAAATCTCATCAGACTTGACATCCTTAGTCATATCTGTAGTGATAAAACCAGGCGCAACCGCATTCACAGTAATCCCGCGACTGGCCAACTCTTTCGCCACAGTTTTAGTAAACCCAATTACCCCAGCTTTCGCCGCACTGTAGTTAGCTTGTCCCGGATTGCCCATTTGCCCAGCAACCGAAGCAATATTAATAATTCGGCCGCTTCGCTGTTTCAGCATGATTTTACTGGCAGCTTTCGCACACAAAAACACGCCTGTTAGATTCAAATCAATTACCGCTTGCCAATCTTCCAACTTCATCCGCAGCAGCAAAGTATCGCGAGTAATGCCTGCATTGTTCACCAAAATGTCAATTCGTCCCCATTTTTCCATGACATTACTGGTGAGTAAATCTACTTGGTCAGTTTTCGAGACATCTGCTGCAAGTGCGACAGCTTCTCCTCCAGCAGCGACTATTTCTGCTACCACCTCATCAGCAGCAGCACTCGAACTGGCATAGTTAACGGCGACTTTAGCGCCTTCTGCCGCTAGGGCTAAAGCAACGGCGCGGCCGATTCCCCGCGACGCACCGGTCACGACAGCAACTTGACCCCGCAATCTCTGAAAAGTCTCTGGTAATAGTTCCATAATTGTATCCTCGCAATCTACCAGAGAATTTTGCACTAAAATCGAGCCAGAACCCAAAAAATTATTTTGTCTTATGGCAGTTCAAAAACAGTTCAGCAGTTTTGAGGAGTTACTATCGGGCTCTGACTTGCCCGTGTTGGTGGATTTTTACGCTACTTGGTGCGGGCCTTGTCAGATGATGGCACCGATTTTGGAACAAGTGAGTGGTCAGATGAAAGACAAGCTGATGGTTGTCAAAATTGACACCGATAAGTACGAACAGTTGGCGTCGCAGTATCACATTTATGCTTTGCCGACTTTGGTGTTGTTCAAAAATGGCGCTGAGGTCGATCGCATTGAGGGAGTTATGCAACCGGCGCAGTTGATCGATCGAGTGCAACCTTACTTGTAACCGGAGCCAATTATCTCACACGTAGGGTGCGTCACCTAATAGACATCTCCCAAAAAGATATTCAAGAACAGGCAGGATGCCTGTTCCACAACAATTATGGGAGATGTCTAATATCTGATCAATTATGAATAAGATAATCGTAGTTGACGCACCCTACCTATGAAGACTCCCAGCCACGCTATTATCAATCTCGCAATTCTCGGCAAACCACAACTGCCGCAAGCTAATCTCATTATTGCGATCGGCGGAATTTTGCCCGATATTCCGATATTTTTATTTTACTTTTGGGCGAAATACATTGCTCGCTTGCCCGAAGCTACAATTTGGTCAGAAGCATATTATGAGCCTTTTGTGCAAGATATTGTGGCTCTGTTTCATTCAATTCCCCTTGCGGTTATTGGTTTGCTAATTGCTTATTACTTTGGCTGGCAAAGTGTGCAAATTCTGTTTATCAGCATGATACTACACTCTCTGGGAGATTTGCCTGTCCACAATGACGACGCTCACCGGCACTTTTTTCCGTTCAGCAATTACCGTTTTATCAGTCCGTTTTCTTATTGGGATAGGAAGCACTACGGGTCAATTGTTTCTGTGGTTGAAATGTTGTTAGTGCTGCTGTCAACTTACCGCGTTTTTGGTTTAGTTAACTCTTATGCTGGAAAAACGTTGTTAATTTTGGTAAATGGTTTTTACTGGGCTGGCGCGGTTTATTTTCAGGTGCGAGATTTATTTAAATTCACTTCCCAAAGATGAAATATGAACTCAAAATTACCAATTAGCAATTAGGAATTAGCAATTACCATATTGTTAACTGCGTCGAATGTTAAAACAGCACCAATCTTGGCGCTTCCACAGAGTAGCGACAATCCAGCCGTGCTGTTCGAGAGTGTCGGCAATTGGCTTAGCTTGTTCGAGCAAAATGCCGCTGAGCACGCCCCAAGTAGTGGGTTTGCTAATTGCAGTGAAGTGCGGGATTAAATCAATGATTACTTCTGCTAAAATGTTGCAGATCAAACCGTCGATCGGCTCATCTACCATTTCTTTCAAACGATCGATACTTCCGAGCTCTGCAACTAACTGCTGAGAATTAACGCGGTTGAGTAGTCTGTTGCTAATGGTCGATCGCACTGCCAAAGGATCAGTATCCAAAGCATAAACTTTTGTAGCGCCCAACAACACCGCGCCGATCGACAAAATACCCGATCCGCAACCGATATCAGCAACGATGCACTCTTTGTCATCAAAACCGAGACGCATTTCCAGCGACTCCAGACACAGTTGAGTAGTAGCGTGAGCACCAGTACCGAAGGCCACACCAGGATCTAAACGCAAAATGACGCGATCGGTATCAGTTGGTGGGGGCAGCCAAGCCGGATTAATTAAAAAGCGATCGCCCACTTCTTGAGGCTGCCAGTGCTCCTTCCAAGTGCTGCCCCAGTCTTCGTCTTCAATCAAATCCCACTGCATCGCAGGTAGGGGCAAACCTGCACACAGAGCATCTTGGCGCAGCCACAGAGACAGAGCGGCCAAATCCAGCAATCCTGCCTGTTCTTCGGGCAAATAAGCCGACATCAGGCAGGAATTGCTTTTAATCTCAGTAGCAGTTCCCCGACAGTTAAATCGTTCCAGACGCCAAAAGATGATATCTTCCAGCGCCGGATCGCAAAGAATTCTAATTTCCCACCAGCTATGTGCCATAACGATTTTAGATTTTAGATTTTAGATTTTAGATTGGCCCAGGGGAACTGGAGACTGGGAACTGGGGAGTGAGGAAGGAGGATTGGCTAATAGAAAAATTCCCGCTTTCAGGCCAATTACCAATGATCAATTACCCATTACCAATTATCAGCCCTGGCATCCAAAATCTAAACTCCTAAATCCGTCAAAGATTTACCGTGTAAGCATCCCGAATTCCCGGAACTTTTAGGATCTCGGCCAGTATCCCTTCTGGTAGAGGGTCATCGAGGCTCAAAACCATCACCGCATCGCCTCGCACGATTTTACGGCCTACTTGCATACTGGCAATATTGACATTAAAACTGCCCAATTGGGAACCAATTTTGCCAATAATCCCCGGCATATCGCGGTGCAGGGTAAACAGCATATGGTGAGTGGGGGAAACGTTGACTGGGAAATCGTCAACGCTGGTAATCCGAATTTCGCTTTCGCCGAGCACTGCACCCGTGACTGTGTGTTCGCCGAGAGTTCCCTTGGCCGAGAGGTGCAGGGAGCCTGTGTAGTCGCGAATTGAGGCGTCTCTGGTTTCGACGACGCGAATTCCGCGTTCTTTGGCTTCAATGCTGGCGTTGACGTAGTTAACGCGCTCTCGCAGGGCTTGGGAGAGCAGGCCTTTGAGGGCGGCGACGACTACGGGCTGGCTTTGGTTGCTGGCCAATTCGCCTTGCAGTTGAACGTTGAGGTAATCGACTCGGCCTCCGGCTAGCTGGCTGACGAGGTTGCCGAGGGTTTCGGCGAGTTGCAGGTAGGGTTTGAGTTTTTCGATCGAGTCTGGGTAAATTCCCGGTATGTTGACAGCCGATCGCGCGGGCAGCCCCAACAGTACATCGCGAATTTGTTCAGCCACGTCGATCGCCACATTCACCTGAGCTTCCGCTGTGGATGCTCCCAAGTGGGGTGTCAGCACGATGTTCTGGCCGACACTCCGCAGCGGGGAATCAGCTTCCAGCGGTTCGTGTTCGTAAACGTCCAAAGCTGCGCCGGCGATCTTGCCTTCTTTGATGGCTTCTGCGAGGGCTGCTTCGTCGATGATGCCGCCTCTGGCGCAGTTTATGATGCGGGCCGTCGGCTTCATTTTCGACAGCACTTCAGCGTTAATTAAGTGCAGGGTTTCCGGCGTTTTGGGGATGTGCAGGGTGATGTAGTCGGATTCGCGCATCAGGAGTTCGAGTTCTACCAAGCGGCAGCCCAACTGGTCGGCTCTTTCGGTCGAAATGAAGGGATCGTAGGCCAGCAGTTTCATGCCCATTGCTTTGGCTGCGGCGGCGAGGTGGGAGCCGATTTTGCCCAAACCGACGATGCCGAGGGTTTTTTTGTAAACTTCTACACCGATAAAGCGGTTGCGTTCCCATTTACCCGCTTTGACGGATTCGTTAGCTTCCGGGATGTGGCGCGACATCGAGAGCATCATGGCGAGCGCGTGTTCGGCGGCGGCGATCGTGTTGCCTTCAGGGGAATTGACGACTACAATTCCTTTGCGGGTAGCGGCGGGTACATCGACATTATCTACGCCGACGCCGGCTCTGCCGATAATTTTGAGTGAATTCCCGGCTTCTATGATTTCTTTGGTAACTTGGGTGCCCGAACGGATCATTAAAGCGTCGTAATCTGGAATAATTTGTACCAGTTGTTCGGCTGAGAGTCCTGTGTTTACGTCAACTTGCGCGACTTGGGAGAGGATGTCAATTCCGGCTTGGTCGATCGGATCGGATACTAGAACTTTAGGCATAGCAAGCAATTGAGTGCAATAGTAAAAATAGACCGAGCGTTGGCGAGCTCAAAGTGAGACTTATGACTTAGAGCAGTATCTAACAGCTCAGCTCAAGCTTGCCTTTGTGCAGTTTGAATTGTATCTGTATTCGGTCAAGGTCGGCCGTTTTTTGCATGAAATATTTTAGCTTTGCGGGCGATCGGACTCTCTGACAGTCTGAAAATCCCGCAAGTGCTTAGCTAGTATGTCTTTTCGGTCTATAATAGACTTTGGCTATTTCAGCCTAACTATCAGGAATTATTCTCAATGAATTATCTTATCGCCGTACTGCCCGATCGAATGCAAGCCGAAGCTGCCTACTGTGCTCTGGAAAAAGAAGGCTTGCCTATGAAGCAAGTGAGTATTTTGGGCCGCGGCTACAAAACTGCTGATGAATTTGGCTTGATCGACCCGAACCAGCAAGCGAAGAAACAAGCTAAACTCATGGCTATTTGGCTGATTCCCTTTGGCTTTATTGCTGGGGTTACTTTCAGCTTGATTACTCAGTTGAAGACTTTTGCCTGGGCGGGGGAAATTGGCGATCACGCGATCGGTGGTGTACTCGGTGCGATCGCCGCTGCGATGGGCAGTGTTTTTGTTGGAGGCGCGGGCGGTATGGCTTTTGGTAGTGGCGATGCTTTGCCCTACCGCAACCGTTTGAATGCGGGTAAATTTTTGATTGCGGTTAAGGGTACTGATGATTTGACTGGGAAAGCTGCGAAGATTTTGCAGCAGTTTGAACCGGAAAATATCCAAGGTTATACAGAGACTTAGTTATTTGTTTGTTAACAGTTGTTTGTTAACAGTTGACTGTTGACGGTTAACTGTTGACATTTTACTCGTGTAATATTTGGAGGCCGTTATGGAATCACAAACTATCCCCCTAGATTCTCCCCTAGAATTAACGCTCGAATTAACAGACGAGCAGTTTTTTCAGTTGTGTATAGACAACCGGGATTTGAGACTTGAGCGCACTGCAACGGGAGAATTAATTATTATGCCGCCTGCGAGTAGCGATACAGGCAGACGAAATGCGGATCTAAGTTTTCAACTCGAAGGTTGGAGCCGTCAAAATAAGCATTTGGGAATTGCTTTTGATTCTTCAACGGGATTTAAGCTGCCCGACGGTACAGATATTTCTCCCGATGCTGCTTGGATTCGGCGCGACAGGTGGGAGGTTTTAACTGCTGAAGAAAAAAAGAAATTTGCGCCGATTTGTCCCGATTTTGTGGTGGAATTGCGATCTACCACTGACTCCCTAGAAAAATTGCGGGCTAAAATGAAAGTGTATGTGAAAAATGGAGCGAGGTTGGGATGGTTGCTCGAGCGCAAAAATAGAAAAGTAGAAATCTCCCGTCAAGGTTCAGATGTGGAAATTTTAGACTCGCCTGCAACTCTGTCCGGTGAAGATGTACTACCCGGTTTTGTGTTGGATTTAACTGATATTTTCTAAATTTGTAAGAAGACTCGGCGGTTGAAACCGCATCTATCAAGTCAAAACCCGCAGAGGGTGGTTAAAGAGGACAACTGGGGTAAAATTACGTTATTCTCTAGAGTCGGCATCCAGCAGACATGGTTTGTATAAACCTGCTTTCAACCGCCGTCTTATCTTTTCCCACTCATTCATGATATGATAGGCTGCCAAAGGTTGCATTTGGTATAACCTATGAAAATCCTCCACGGGACTTGGATTCCTCAAACAGAAGAGAGTTTTGTTCAAGGTGGAACTTTTTGTCTTTGGGTTGAAACCACTCAAAAGAAAAAACAGCCTGCTAAGGTTCATCCCCGACAATTGGAGACGGCACAGTTAAGAGAGTTTCTAACGAAAGAAGCCGGGATTCAACTGTCAGCAGTCAGCAATACAAGTGCGATGGGGCGAGAATACGCGATCGTCCCTCGGTATTTTTTACTGCCCACTGCCGATAACCAGCCGTTGCCCTCTTTAGAACTAGCGCGATATTTAGAGACAGAGTTACCCGAAACATTTGAGTTGGAGTATTGGGAAGTTGATTGTGTGTCCATCGCCACCCACACTTTGACTAAAGTATTGAACGATCTGCATTTTTTTGCCCTCTACGATTTAGCAGAAGTTCAGTTTGGTTCAGACTTGCTATTTTGGTATCACTACACCCAAAGTTTTAAGCAAATTGTTCTGAAAGATCATTATATTCCGGCGTTGCGCTATCGAGAAACTGCTCCGATCGCGATCGCACCCATCGAAACATCCGAACCCGCTGAGAAAGCCACGCGCGGGCGTAAAAAAGCGGGCGAGACAAAAACCAAAACAACTGCAAAAACTCCAAAAACACCTGCCAAAATTGAACCCAGCTTTGAGATTTATCCGGGATGGGAAATTGTTTCAACACAGTACGAAACTGATTTACAACGCTATGTTGAATGGATGCCTTTAGTTTGTGTGTCCGGTTTTCGGAAGATCCAGCTACAAGATACACCAAAGTTCTACGATCGCGAACGGTTGCTGCGGCATTTTTCCGAGTGTGCGATCGCGGAAATGGTCACTCAAACCCCGATCCCAGCATCGTTTGAGAATAAGATTGCAGATTCTTTAATCCAAATCTGCCTCAACCAAACACGAAAAATCGCGCGAGTAAGCCTTGAACAATATCGGCAATGGCAAACCTGGCGCGATCGCATTACGCGCAATCAATCTGCTGACTCATTCTCCCTCTGCTTTCAACTACAATCCCCCGAAAACCCCGAACAGCCTTGGGTTTTAGAGTTTCAGGTGGCTGCGAAAAAAGACCCATCTCTGCGGATGCCGTTGCAGGATTATTGGCGATCGCGATCGACTCAACAAAAACAGTTGCAAACACAATTCGGAGACAACTTTGAGCAACATTTACTGACAAATCTCGGCTACGCTGCCCGCATTTATCCCCAACTTTGGCAAGGGTTAGAAACCGACCAACCTGCTAACATTTCCCTCAGCTTAGATGATGCTTTCACCTTCCTCAGCGAGTCCGCTTGGGTATTAGAAGACGCCGGATACAAAGTGATTGTCCCGGCTTGGTGGACGCCGAAGGGACGACAACGGGCGAAGATTCGCCTGCAAGTCAAAGGGAAGGGCAGCAAGAGCGCTGCAATCAAGGGCAAAGGATTGTTTTCGGCGGATTCCTTGGTGGAATATCAATATGAATTGGCGATCGGGGGTGAACGGGTTAGCGAACAAGAATGGCAGGCGTTAGTAAATAGCAAAACACCGCTGGTGCAGTTCCGAGGACAATGGATGGAACTGGACAAAGACAAGATGCAGGAGATGTTGGACTTTTGGAAAAAACATCGCCAAGAAAACCCCGATTTAAGCCTGATTGACTTTATGAAGTTGACGGCAGAAGGAGAAGCGAGCGAACAGTTGGAGGTTGAGCGCGATCGCACTTTATCGGATATGTTGGAGAAGCTGCACGATAAGAGTCGGTTAGAGTTAATTGCAAATCCAGCAAAGTTTCAGGGCAAGTTACGGGATTACCAAAAGCGCGGCGTTTCTTGGTTGAGTTATTTGGAAAGTTTGGGATTAAATGGCTGTCTTGCCGATGATATGGGTTTGGGTAAATCGGCGCAGGTGATTGCTAGATTATTGCAAGAGCGGGAAGTTTTATCTACTATAAAAGAGACAGAAAAAAAGACAGAAAAAGCGATCGAACCTTCGGTTCTACCCACGCTGCTAATTGCGCCCACTTCCGTAGTTGGTAACTGGCAAAAGGAAATGGAAAAGTTTGCTCCCGAATTGCGATCGCTGATTCACCACGGCCCTCAACGTTTGCAAGATGCCAAAGCATTTAAAGCCGCCGTCCAAGATTGCGATATGTTGATTACTTCCTTTACCTTGGTGCGAAAAGATGAGAAGCTGTTGAGCAGCGTAGCGTGGCATCGCGTGGTAATTGATGAAGCCCAGAATATTAAAAATCCGAAAGCGGCGCAAACCAAGGCGATTTTAAAGTTACCCGCTACCCATCGACTGGCGCTGACTGGAACACCCGTGGAAAATCGATTGCTGGATTTATGGTCAATTTTTAATTTCCTCAATCCGGGCTATCTGGGTAAAGAGGCGCAGTTTCGGAAGTTGTTTGAGATCCCGATTCAAAAAAATGGGAGTCGCACGCAATCGGCAGCGCTCAAAAAATTAGTGGAACCCTTTATTCTCCGGCGCCTGAAAACCGATAAGTCGATTATTCAGGATCTCCCCGACAAAGTTGAGCAAAAACTCTACTGCAATCTTACCCGCGAGCAAGCTTCGCTTTATGAAGCGATTGTGAAAGAGGTAGAACAAGAAATTGACGCGGCGGAAGGGATGAAGCGCAAGGGGATGATTTTGGCGACACTGCTGAAGCTGAAGCAAATTTGTAACCATCCGCGCCAGTTTTTGCAAGATGAAAGTGAGTTTACACCAGAGCGATCGCACAAACTGGAACGGCTGATCGAGATGATTGAGGAAGTCAAAGCAGAAGGCGAAAGTTTATTGGTATTTACGCAGTTTACAGAACTGGGAAGCGCCTTGGAAAAATATATTAAACAAACGCTACATTACAACACTTACTACATCCACGGGGGAACCAGTCGCGAAAAACGGGAACGGATGATTTCAGAGTTTCAAGATCCAGAGTCTGAACCTTCGGTATTTATTCTGTCACTGAAGGCGGGCGGCGTGGGAATTACGCTGACAAAAGCCAATCACGTGTTCCATTTCGATCGCTGGTGGAATCCGGCGGTGGAAGATCAGGCAACGGATCGGGCGTTTCGGATCGGACAGCAAAAAAATGTGTTTGTGCATAAGTTTGTGGCGATTGGCACTTTGGAAGAAAAGATTGACCAAATGATTGAGGACAAAAAGAAATTGGCAGGGTCAATTATTGGTGCGGATGAGTCGTGGTTGACTGAGTTGGATAATGAGGCATTTAAGAAATTAATTAGGCTCAATAAAAATGCGGTTCTAGATTAGGAGAAACAACATAAGAGAGGGAGAGGGGGAGAGGGGGAGAGAGGGAGAGGATTTTTGATTGTCATCGAAATATATAATTTAAATGCAGAACAGCTTATGTCACAATTTACTCGGACTTGGTGGGGCAATAAATTTATCGATGCGTTAGAAAGATTTACAGATTCTGGGCGACTTGGGCGGGGACGTTCCTATGCACGGAACGGCAAGGTAAAAAGCTTTGGCATGAATGATGGGTTAGTGATGGCACAGGTGAGAGGCTCGGTTAATCCTTATTTTGGGGTTTATAAGGAGCCTCTGTACACAACTCAAATTGAGTTTGAGCCAATTAGTCAGGCAAAGTGGAAAGTGGCGATCGCCCAAATGGCATCAAAAGCCAGCTTCATTTCCCGCCTGCTACTCAACGAAATGCCCGACAACATTGAAAATGCTTTTGCACCCCTCGGATTGCACCTTTTACCCAGCAGCCGCGACGACTTTAAGACTACTTGCTCTTGCCCAGACTATAGCAATCCCTGCAAACATATTGCCGGAGTTTATTATTTGGTGGCGGCAGAATTGGACAAAGATCCATTTTTACTGTTTGAATTACGGGGGCTTTCTAAGGAAGTGCTGCACAGCGAATTAGCAAAAACGCCTTTGGGCTTGGCGCTTTCTGCCGAGTTAACGGCGGATGCAGCGGCCCCTGTGGCGGTGGATTCCTATTACACGCGGGCGATCGCCAGTGAGGCGCAAACGGTCAGTCTGAAAGAGTTTTGGCATGGTGCGAAGCGATTACCGCAGACGATTGAGGTGGCAGCGCCAAGTGGTGTAAGTGCGATCGTGGTGAAGAAACAGGGAGATTTTCCACAGTTTTGGCACAAGGATGGTTCGTTTATTGAGGCGATGGAAGAGTTGTATTTGCGGGTTAAGAAGAATAAGTAGTTGGGTGGACAATTTTGCTGCCATACTCGATCGAGCTCCTGCAAAAACTTTAACTCGAAGACTTCATACATTTGGTACAATAATCGTGCTCATCATATCAGCTTTATCAGCAACTAAAATCATAAAATCGTTATTTGATGATTTTAGACTATAATTAAGTTAGTGCGACTGTTAAAAAAGTAGACTTTTTAGTTACAGCAAGCTTTGGCAATTTCAAATTAGAATCTAAAATTGACTGATGTTACCAAGAGAAGAACTGTTAAAAAGCATTGAAAACCGCGACTGTGTGGCGCGGGCGATCGACCAAGCGGAACAAGCAATTAAAACTTGGGAAGTTACTCTGACTGATTTTCTGTCGCCTCCAGAATTGGCGGACACTATGACGGTATTTAAGCGCTTAACAGATGTGGAATTAGTGGCTTGGGGCGGCTACCCGCAAGCTGAAAGACAAAGAATTGCGATCGCGCGATCGGATATCCCGATCGACTCTGGTAGCGTTAACGTTGCGGCAGTAGAAATAGCTGGCAATTTCTTGTTCGATACAGCTTCTCACCGCGACTTTTTGGGCGCGATGTTGGGTACGGGAATTGTCCGCGAGAAAACTGGCGATGTGATTGTTTTGGGAGAACGCGGCGCTCAAGCCATTGTCATGCCGGAGATGGTAGAGTATTTGGAGATGAGTTTGCAGCAAGTGCGATCGGTTCCTGTACAAACGCGGCGCATTGAGTTGAGCGAACTCAAAATTAGAGAACCCAAAAAGAAAGAAATGACAACCGTTGAAGCATCCATGAGATTGGATGCTGTCGCCTCGGCTGGATTCGCAATGTCTCGCAGCAAAATGGCCGATTTAATTGATAGTGGCGACGTGCGAGTTAACTGGAAAGACGTTACTCAAGCTAGTTATAATGTCAAGTCGGGAGATTTAATTGCTGTTACGGGCAAGGGAAGATTGGAAATTGGGGAAGTTGCTGTTACTAAGAAGGAACGCTATCGAGTCCAGTTAACTCGATATTTGTAATTTATGGGCGGCATCTTCGGCTTGTGGAACAGGCATCTTGCCTGTTCTTAAGAATGCTGAGGCGAAGATGCCCAACCCCTACTCCCCCCAAAAAATTGACTCTTTGTGGAACAGGCATCTTGCCTGTTCTTAAGAATGCTGCAACATATGAGTTATACCACCCAAAAACCCCGAAAAAGCCGGTTTCTTTGGTTTTATGCGTAAGTCATAAATCCAAATTATCGGGGAAAAGTTTTCCTTACCCACACGGCGATACCCAGCATTAACAAGCCAAATAGTAAGCCAAACAGCAGACTCCAGATAATTGTCGCAGTAAAGAGATGCAGCGGTAGAGAAAAATCGGGTTGCCATTGAATCGGTGTATCCTTATCCTTGATTAGAGGATAGGCGGCGGAAAAGATTTGTCCGCCGCCGATCGCAGTTCCGACAAAAAAGATGATATTCTCAAGCTGGCGAGATCGTTTTTTCTCCCTGTCTTCCTGTTGCTTGTATAATTCCATCTGTTCCCTGTCCAATTCCACCTGTTCGATTTCCACCATCCCCCGCACAGTGGATATCGACTGCTGGAACAAATCTTGACTAGCAATCAGGTAGCCTAAATCTATTTCAATTTGCCGCTGATATTTATTCTCAGCCACATATAGAAACTTCTGCAAAAAGTCAAGATTATCGCCGTCGATGCACAAACTTGTAATTTTTGTCAAGGCATTGCTATAATTTTCCGCATTAGTATCAATGGTATTTCTGTCTTCTTGCAAATATCGCATCTGCTGAGCAAAAGCCAACATTTTAGTGCGAACTTCAGCCAGCAACTCCTTTAACTTCTGCAACTTAACTTGTCGATTTTGTTCGCTTTCTATTGCACCCAATTCGGGAAGCTTCTTTTCTAACTCGCCGACTATTTGCTGTGCTTTGCGATACTTTTTCCTAGCTGCGTGATACACAAATACGATTTTAGCCCGAGAACAAAGTAGATTTATTAAGTAAAAGTTGAAAGTCGAGGTTGCGAATTCCAAAGTTCGGGGATTTTCTTGCAACCATACTAGAATGTGACACCGGTGACGCGCATCATCTTCTCGGCTGTCATACTCAAAAATCGGACTCCCGAATAACTTTCCTCCGGCGCAAAACTCTACTGATGCGGGCTGTTTATCTTGTACCAAAGCTTTAACAGAGTCGTCAGCTAGTTTCCGGTAAGTATCATAAACTGCTGGTTCGGCGTAGAATAATAAGGTTTGTCCCAGAGACGGTTGAATTGCGTTTGGCAACAAGCAACCTTGGGGATTTAATCGAGTTAATTCTGATACTTTGATTGTGATATCTTGATAGTAAAATGTCAAGTCTGCGGTGTAAGTATCGTGAATTCGCAGGGGATAGATAGAACCATCAAGTTTCTGGTTATCTGGCTGAATAATTTGCGGAAACTTCAGAGTTTTTCCACTATCTGAAATTAGCAATTCTTCGTTAGTCAGATTTTCCCGTTCGCCGTCGGGATAATACAGGCCGTTTTTGTAACAAATTAGCTGGTCTCTGAGGGATTTTAGTTTGTGGAATTTAAATTCTTTGCCGACATTATCTGCTAGATTTTCCCACAAGGATTGAGCATTTCTGGCTACTTGTCCGTAGCCTTCGTCCCTATCATCCCGCAGGTGGAAAGGATAGAGGGTAATGCTGGAATTTTTAATTTGCCATTCTGGGCTCATAATCAAGTTTTTGAGATGTTTTCAAGTATTTCTATCAGATATTTGGGGCGGGCAAGATGCCCACCCCACAAGATTTTTAGGGTTTGTCTTCTAGGAAGGTGTTTCTGGATTATTTGTTGGCGGTGTAGGCGGTGCAGATGACACAGACAAACCCAATCGAATCTTATTTTCCTTCAGCGTTTCGCAAAACTCCCTCACGATTTCCTCCGGTGGATCACTATGAGTGCCACCCGCACCCATTTGATAAATCTCATTCTCCAAATTCTCTTCAATTTGAGGCTTGCTTTCGCACCAATCCTTGATTGTTTGAGCGATAACATTTACATTATCGGTCGAACCAACATCAATCGCTGATAATTCTGCGACAAATTGCGGCTCGGATATTTTCAATAACTTACTGAAAGCCGCCACAATTTCTTCGGGTTTCGCATCATCGGGAAGTGACATGACTAATCTCCTTAAATCTGTTTTTTCAGTTGACAGCGGTAAAGTTTCGTTTTCGCCAATTAAGGTAAATGCAGCCCAAGCTACGGGACTCGGAAATCGAGCTTTTGTGGTTAGCATAGCACACCGCAAGGCCGCTGCTCGATTGTCACCCCGTGCTAAATTTTGGTAGAATTCAGTCATTAGCAATTTGGCTGAAATCACTCCCATATTCCACAGGGAAACGATGATGCTGGGGACTCCGGCGAGGATGAAGCAGCGCGACAATCCGATGACTCCATCTCCGGTGATTTTACCGCGCCCGGTGCTGCACGCGCTCAATACTACGAGTTCGGAATCGAGTTTTAATTGCAGGATATCCACGGCATGAATTGCGCCGTCGTCATCTCCCGATGGTGCTAAAATAATCGCGCCGGGGATGCCGGAACCTTGGAAATCGTCGAGGAGTCCGTGGGCGGATAAATGGACGATGCGCGTGTTTAGCATCCTATCTAAAATGGCGACTTTTGTGGCATTATCTCCGCTAATTGCTTGGGTTCCTAAAATTTCGGCTATGGCTTCGGCGGCTTCTTTTGCCCTGGACAGTTGTTCGAGTTCGTAGGGTTTTTCTTTAAATTTTGGGGCGATGGTTGGATCGCCGACAATTAGGGCGGCTTGTCTCAATCCTCGGACTCGGTTTTGATGTTCGCGGGTGATTTCTAATACTTGGATCGATGGGCTGGTGAGGATGGTATGATGTTCGATTAGGTAGCGGTTGTTGCTATCTTGCAAGGCGGCGAAGGGTACTAAAAATAAGTCGTAGTGGGGGACGAAGATGATGGGGTTATTGGCATCGGTGGGTAGCAAGTCGATGATGGGTTCGATCAGGATTTGATGGAGGAGTTGCAGTAGGGGAAAGCGGCCTGTTTCGTCTCGTTTGTACTGGGATTCTAGCTGAATTTTGTTGCCTCGGTCGTCGGTTTCATCGGTGCCGATGGAGAGGCGGGCTTGGAGGATGATTTGTTTGAGGTTTTGGTTTAGTTGGTTGAGGGGTTTGAGGGTGACGGCGCGATGGGTGATGTTGCCGTTTGGTTGGATTACCCAGATGTAAACTGCTGAATCGATAATGGAATATTCAACTATTGTGGAGTTTCTGTCGCGGGCGATTTGTTGGATTCTGGGAATTGATAATTTATTTGTTTGGTCATTCGCTGGTAAATCATTTGTTAATAAGGTTTGTTGTAATAACTCGACGAAGGCGCGGGTGCGGGACATTTCGGATATTTCTAAGGCTTCATCGAATTTAGATTGGGCGACTAGGACTTGTTGCAGTAGGTGATATGTAGATACTTGGGTTTCAAAAATTGAGGCTTTATGGTCATTATTGACTAATTCATAACGTATAGTTTCAGAAATTTTGACTGAGGCACGAAGTTCTGTTTCAGCTTCAGCAAGTTGGTGAGTTTTTAGAAATGTAGCTCCCAAATTTGTGAGAGATTGTGACTCTACTTGGCGAGATCCGATTTCCCGTGAAATCTCTAAAGACTGTTGATGAAATTCGATCGCCCTGTCATATTTTCCTAGGAATACATAAACAGCACCCAAATTGCAAAGGGAAGTAGCTTCTCCATCTCGATCGCCGATTTCCCGTTTCATCTTTAAAGACTGTTCGAGAAATTCGATAGCCCTGTCGTATTGTCCTAGGCAATAGTAAGCATTACCCAGATTGCCGAGGCAAATAGCTTCTCCTTTTCGATCTCCGATTTCCACGTCAATCTCTAAACACTGTTGGTAAAATTCGATCGCCCTGTCGAATTGCCCTAGGTATCGGCAAACACTGCCCAAACCGCCGAGGGAATTAGCTTTCCATTGGCGATGTCCGATTTCTCGTGAAATTCCTAAAGATTGTTCGAGAAATTCGATCGCCCTGTGGTATTGCCCTAGAGATTTGTAAACAGTACCCAAATTGCAAAGGGCAGCAGCTTCTCCATCTCGATCACCGATTTCCCGTTTCATCTTTAAAGACTGTTCGAGAAACTCGATCGCCTTGTGGAATTGCCCTAGAGATTCGTAAGCTAAGCCTACATTGTTCAGGGAAAAAGCTTCCAATTGACGATCGCCTATTTCCCGTTCAATCTCTAAAGACTGTTCGTAAAATTCGATCGCCCTGTGGTATTGCCCTAGAGAATAGTAAGCTAACCCCACACTATCGAGGAAAGCAGCTTCTCTTTGACGATTTCCGATTTCCCGTTCAATCTCTAAAGACTGTTCGTAAAATTCGATCGCCCTGTGGTATTGCCCTAGAGAATAGTAAGCTAAGCCCAAATAGCAAAGGGAAGCTGCTTCTACTTGGCGATCTCCGATTTCCCGTGAAATCTCTAAAGACTGTTCCAGAAGCTCGATCACCTTGTCATATTGCCCTAGGGAATTGTAAGCTAAGCCCAAATTATGGAGGGCAGCAGCTTCTTTATCGCGATCGCCTATTTCCCGTAAAATCTCTAAAGACTGTTCGTAAAATTCGATCGCCCTGTCGTATTGTCCTAGGGATACATAAACACCACCTAAATTGCAAAGGGAAGCAGCTTCTACTTGACGATCTCCGATTTCCCGTGAAATCTCTAAAGACTGTTCCAGAAACTCGATCGCCTTGTCATATTGCCCTAGGAATGTGTAAGCTGAACCCAAATTGCAAAGGGAAGCAGCTTCTCTCTTGCGAGCTCCGATTTCCCGATTAATAGTTAATTCCTGTTCCCAAGACTGCAAAGCTTCTCCAAATTGACTGATTTTATACTGCTGACTGCCTTGTTCAAATAATTTGTGTGCTTTCACTTTCAGTATAATTGCCGCCACCAAGCCATTATCCAGCAATTCCGGGTGAGTTTTCAATATCTCTGCTTCTTCGCCGCTGGGACTATTTAGCAGTTGATTTATCAGCTTGAGATAGGCTTGTTCGCGTTCTGAACTCATGGCGATTTAGGATTTTGGATTGTGCGATCCATTAATTTATTCTTGGTTAAACACATCTGTTTGGGGCCCAGTTTTTTGTAAGGGTTTTCACATTTGGGCGACAATATGTGCAACACCACGGGGATATATCCTTTATTCGTCGGTCCGATGGTTTGTCCGGGGGGTTGTTTGTTTGTTCGGGGGGTCGTTTGTTTGTGCGGGGGGTCGTTTGTTTGTCCGCGAGTCCGCCAGTTGAAACCCCTGTCTCATAGCTAAAGTCGGTTGAAACCGACTGAATAATGGTGACAAATACTTTATTAGGGTGACAAATACTGGAGTGTTTATTTAATTTGCTTTTCAGTCCTCTTTTAGAGGACTTTCGCTATGACACGGGGGTTTCAACCCCCGGCGGACTTGTGGGGTAGCGTCGGGGATTTTGGTAGCGGGGATTTTTGTGGCCGGAATGTGCGACCTTTTGGTAAAATTTGGATGAGGGGCGATCGAATGTTTATCCTTGGGTGGGGGCGGGTTTATTTATATTGTCAACGATCGCGATTATTCCTCTTTCGCCCGAAACACCTTTTCTACCGACTTCACCAAAAGTTCTCGCGGCATTAATCGAGGCATATTGGCGATGATTTGATTGGGAATTCCCCCTGTGACAACATTAGACTCATTTTTCTCTAAAGCTTTCAAAGCATCTCGCACTACTTCCGCTGCGGGAACGAGTTTTTGCCCGCTGCTGGATGCCATTGATTGAGGGAATTCAGCTACTGCGAAAAAGTCCGATTCTGTCGGCCCTGGACAAAGGCACAAAACGCCAATTCCTAAATCTTTGTTTTCCGCCCAAAGCGCCTCACTGAAACTTAAAACAAAAGCTTTAGTCGCTGCATACATCGACAAGTACGGCATCGGTTGAAAAGCTGCGATGGAGGCAACATTGATAATACTTCCTGATTTTCGCTGCCGCATTCCCTGCAAAAATAAGTGCGAGAGTTCAACTAATGCTACAATATTTAGTTGCACCATTGTTAGTTGTTTCGCAAGCGGGCGATCGGCAAAAACACCGTAATCGCCAAAACCCGCATTATTCACCAACAAATCAACCGTCCAACCTTTTTTAACAACCGCGTCAAATACAGCAGTTCCAGCGCCCGGTGCGGTCAAATCTTGAACGATAATTTCGACCAAAATATTGAATTCCTGTTGCAGTTTAGCAGCTAGCTGTTGCAATTTGTCTTCGGAACGAGCTACCAAGATTAGATTGTGCTGGCGTTTGGCTAATTCGGCGGCAAAGGCTGCACCAATTCCGCCAGAAGCACCGGTGATTAAAGCAGTCGGCATGAACTTAATTCGGATTATTTGATATAAAGTTTATATATAGCAATTCTAAATCATTTGTGTAATTATTGTAGGGGCAAACCCCCCGTGGTTGCCCCGATGCAGGCTGGGGTAGGCACGGGGAGTAGGGGTAGCACTACCCCTACATATTTTTACAACTGATGCAAGGATTGCTATATTTTAACAATTATTGTGACTGGGAACCTGTAAAATAATTAAAAGGGAATAGGTGAGTTTTATGGCGCGTCTTACCGATCGAGCTTTTGAAATTTTGCGGGGAGAAGTTGACAAGTGCGCGGCGGCTGATAGTCTAGGCGGTGATGTCTACCGACGGATGGTACTCAAGCGGTTGGAGAAGTTACGATCGCAAAACGGCACTTTCGCCTCAAGAGAAGAAATCCGCGATACCTTCAAAGACGAATTTCCCAACTTCAGCGAACAAGCTCTCAAAGCTGCCGTCAAAGCCAACCGCCCGCCCGGATTGTTCAGTAAAATCATCTTTGCTGGGAGTTTGTTGGGAAGTGCAGCGGGGATAATTTGGCTGATTAACCTACCTTTTCCCCTGATTCGCTTGCCCGTGGCGAAAACAATGCCGATATTATTGCTGCCGAGTTTTAGGAGTATGGATCACAATTACCGGCAGGCGATCGCCCTTGTGGAACAATCCGATCAACTGGTGAATAAAGCCACGGCTGTCGCTGATTTTGACTTGGGCGAAATTAAAGCAAAAGAGGCTCAAAAACACCTCGACGCCTTGCCGGTGTGGTTCCTCGGCAACTATCCACACACTTACTGCAAATTTTTCGGCTGCCGTTGGCGGTTTACAGTCGATGAATTTCAAGCCGCCCGCAAAAATGTCGGGCGGATGGAGGCTCAGATTTTCCAGCAAAAAAATGCTTTTACTCAGTTAAATCAAGTCGAACAAACTCTCAACGCGGCGAAACAGCAGTATCAGCAAGCAAAAACGGCTGCGGATAGACAAAAAGCGACGGTAAATTGGCAAAGTGCGATCGACCTACTCAATCAAATTCCCGCCGACACCCTCGCGGGAGAAAGGGCTCAGCAGAAACTCCAAGCTGCAGAGAGAGATTTTAAAGCAATGGGCGGTGTAGCCACCGGATCGGTGCGTGCGGACAACTTAATCGAAGCAGCAAAAGAATTTGCCTTAACTGCCGCCGTCGCATCCCAGAAACCGCCCCATTCAGCAGAAAGTTGGCAAAAAATAGCAGATTTGTGGCAAGCTGCCATTGAGAGACTCAGCCAAATTACATTTGATAATCCGGGCTATCTTGACGCTCAAACAAAACTAGCTGAATATCAAAATAATTTAGGCACTACAAAGATTCGACTGACAGCAGAGAGAGAGTCAGTGGAAGCTTTGAACCAGGCTAAGAGCTTGTTTGCTTCCTTGCAAAATAATGTAAATTCTCCCCGTCAAAATCCCGGTTACGCCCTCGGCCACTTGCAAGAAATTATCAATCAATTAGAATCCGTCAAACCAGGCACAACGGTTTATCCCGAATCCCAAAAATGGCTGCAATCTGCTCGCAAGAAACAGCAAGAATGGCAAAAGAATTAGTCAGTTGTCAGTTGTCAGTTGTCAGTTGTCAGTTGACTGTTGACTAATGACAAATGATATCATGTCCGATCGAGTGACCGCGATTAAAAGGGCGGGTTTTTGAGATTGTCAATTATTGGCCGATATTTTTCGTGAACCCGCCCCTACCGTATTAGGGGTAATCGACCGGACATAATATGACTAATGACTAATGCCAACAACCAACTGCCAACTGCCAACTGACTACTAACAAATTACCAATTCGGGTCAACATACAGATTAATTGTCACTTGCTTTTTCCCGTAAGGGATGCCGGAAATACAAGCACAAATCGTATCTCCGCCATCAATTTCTACTTCGCAAGCGTGACAAGAACCCATGAGACAGCCGGTAGGAATAGAAACCCCTGCACGTTTGGCTACATCTAATAAAAGCTCTCCTGGTTCAGCTTCAACTGTCACATTATCTGGTAAAAAACAAACTTTTGTCATTGAATTTGAACCTCAACTATAACAAACAACTGTCAACTGTCAACTGTCAACTGTCAACTGTCAACTGTCAACTGTCAACTGTCAACAGTTAACTAATTAACCTAAAATATGCTTTATATCTAAATGCTTTTCCACAGTATCTGCTAGAGAGTCTAACAGAGTTTCTCGGTGTTCTCGGTAATTAGGAATACCTGTAGGCAATGCGCGGAGTCCCCGCTGCTGCCGCAAGTGATTTAACCAAGCTCGCCGCCAAGCTCCGTTGTCAAAGATGCCGTGCAGGTATGTACCCCAAATTGATTGAGAAGTATTGACAATGCCTAAACTAGCATCGTCAAATAGCGGTTGAGTCAAATCTGACTCTAGGATTTGCGTTTTTCCTTGATGAATTTCGTAACCGGAAACTGGCAAACCCGGTTGAGGATAGTTAGATGTTACGATTCGTTGGCGCGCAATTTTGTTCGGTGCCATCGCAGTTTTCAAAGGCAGTAATCCCAATCCTGGAAATTCTCCCTTTTCTCCCTCAATGCCTTCTTTATCGGTGATACTTTCTCCCAGCATCTGAAAGCCGCCGCAAACTCCCATGACTGTACCGCCAGCTACTAAATAATTTTGAAGAGCTTTTGCCATACCTGTTTGCCGCAGCACCTGTAAATCGGAAATTGTAGTTTTAGAGCCTGGTAAAATCACGGCGTCTGGATGGCCTAAATGGTCTTTTGGGCTGACATATTTGACTGTGACGGTAGTTTCCGACTCCAGGGGGTCAAAGTCTGTAAAATTGGAAATTCGGGGCAGGCGGATGACCGAAATATTTATGTCGGTTTGAGAATTAGGAGAACGCCGATCGAGCAAATCGAGAGAATCTTCTGAGGGAAACACTTCGTCTATCCAAGGAATCACCCCAACTACCGGGATTCCCGTCCTTTCTTCTAGCCAAGTCAGGCCCGGATCTAATATCGATTTTTGCCCTCGGAACTTATTAATAATGAATCCTTTAATTAAAGCTCGTTCGTCGGGATCGAGCAATTCCAAAGTACCGATAATGTGAGCAAAAGCACCACCGCGATCGATATCAACTACTAGCAAAGTCCGAGCCTTTAAATATTTAGCTACCCGCATATTTGTTAAATCGCGGTGTTTGAGATTAATCTCTGCTGGGCTACCGGCTCCCTCACACACAATCATGTCAAATTCTTGCTTGAGAAATTCTAAAGATTCCCGAATAGCTTGCCAGCCAATATCGAAATACTGCTCGTAATATTGAGATGCTCGCACATTGGCGATCGCCCGGCCCTTGACAATCAATTGAGAAGTCATGTCTCCTTGTGGCTTGAGCAAAATCGGATTCATTTCTACCCAAGGTGCGACGCCCGCAGCCCAAGCTTGCACTGCTTGAGCGTAACCAATCTCTCCACCGGCGGCTGTGACATAGGAATTCAGTGCCATATTCTGACCTTTAAACGGAGTTACCCGCCAGCCTCGCCGCTTAAAGATTCTACACAAAGCTGCAACGAGTAATGATTTCCCTGCGTGAGATGTTGTTCCCACGACCATAATTGCTTTCATAATATTAAGGGAGAAGGAAGAGGGAAGAGGGAAGTTCGGCAACGGATTCTGTAACGGATGTAACGGATGTAACGGATGTAACGGATGTCAGTCCGATGTCCGTCGGAAGAAGGAAGAGGGAAGAAGGCAGAAGGCAGAAGGCAGAGGGCAGAAGGCAAAGGGAAGAGGGCAGAAGGCAGAAGAAAAAAGTAAGAAGTAAGAAGTAAGAAGTAAGAAGAAAAAAGTAAGAAGTAAGAAGTAAGAAGTAAGAAGGCAGAAGGCAGAAGGCAGAATCAAAAAAAATTCTGGTTTCTACCTTTTGCTTTCTGCCTTAAGATGACGGCTTATCTTCGCCGGATACATTCTCAGACTTGGATTCATCGGCCGCACGAGCAGCTTCTACTAGCTCCGAAGGGGGGGGATTCGGGCGAATCAATTCCGGTTGTTCTCCCTCAGAAGATGGTGTTTTATCTATGGAAGGGGGGGGATTCGGGCGAATCAATTCCGGTTGTTCTCCCTCAGAAGATGGTGTTTTATCTGTGGATTCGATCGAGATCACTGATACTGAAACCGTTTCCACCTGCACGCTCAACCCAGGTTCTCCCGGTACTTCTATCTCTACAGGCGCTGCCATTTCCACCACTGTCATTTCCAGAGATACAGCAGGGGCTTCTGCTTCCGGTACGCCTGCTGCTTCCGGTTCACCAACTGCAGCCAGCGGTGTCTGGGTTTCCAGAGATACAGCAGGGGCTGCTGCTTCTGGTACGCCTGCTGCTGCTTCCGGTTCACCAATAGCAGCCAGCGGTGTCTGGATTTGGGCGGACGATCGATCTTCGATCGGAGTTTCCCCTATTTTGTCAGAACTCGCGGTTTCTGTGGCCATCAACGCGGCCATTGCTTCAACATTGGTGGGAAAAGGCACTCCAAGGCTGGTTTCCACAACAGTGTTGCTGGTTTCGGCTGCCACCTCCGCAGCCGCCTGGGCTAATTCGGATTCGAGAATTTGGTCGATACCTGGTGCAGGAGTTGCCGTTATTTGAGATTCAGGTGCGATCGATTCTGGAGTCACGGAAGGTTTTGGCGTCTGGGGAGTTGCATCAGACTTGTTTTTAGCCGCACCGAGTCCCAACATACCGCCGAGACTATTTTTGATATTGTCAAACAGACTACCGAAACCGCCGGCTTTTTTAGCTGGTTTAGGAGGAGTAGGAGGAGTTGGGGCCGCCGTTGGGGCCGCCGCCGCTGCCGCTGCCGCCTGCGACTCTTTAACGGCTGTCCTCCATTCTGTTTCCTCGTCAAAATCATCGACTTCTGGCTGCTGTTGAGGCTCTGGCTGAGCCTCTACTGGCTCCACACTTGGTGCAACGGCTATTTCTGAAATTTCTAGAGGTAGAGGTAGAGGAGTGAAGTTGCTGGCTAATTCTGCTGGAGGTTGTGAAGTCTCAGCAGCAGGAGTTTCGACTGAAAACACTGGTATTTCTGCAATTGCAGGTGTTTTCGAGTCGGGAATTTTCAAGTCAGGGGCGATCGCACTTTCAGCAATACTTTCAGCTATGGGGGTAATCGCCGGCTGTTCCTCTAGCTTTACCTCGCCCTTATCCAGAGTGGGTGCTGGAACCACATCAGTTTTCGGTTTGGGCGATCGAACAAACTTAGGTTTTTTCGCTGCTGCTGCGGGTTCTTTTTTCTTGGCAAACAAGCCCGCAAACGGTACGCCTGCTGCAGCCAAATTCGCCGACTGAGGAATCGGCGTTTGCTCAGCAATCGGCGTCACCTGCCGGCGCAAAGTCAGAGTTTCCCAGGCAAACCAGCCCAACATCGCCACGCCCGCCATTTGACCAAGCAGGAGAGCACCAGTAATTCGTCCCGCACAAGCCCATAAAATTAACGCATAAAAAAGCCCTACCCCGCTCCAGGTAAAATCACTTTTGCGGTGTACTTCTGGAAAAAAGAAGGCCGCCATGTAAATACTGAAGCTGCCTAGACCGACCGCTAACGCCAGAAAGTATGCAAGCATATTGTCGGTACCTCCGCTGTGTCAAATAACTTCTACGCGCTAATTCTACCTTTGAGAGAGACTCAACGGCTTCTTTCTCTAGGACAATTCTTGATTTGTAGGGAAGTTTGGCAAGGAAGCAGTGTAAGGAATTTAACACGTTCAACGGATGTTGACGCCAGAAGTGCGAGTCAAGATTTCCCACTCTCCCCCACATCCCTAATGCCCATTACCCCCTATGCCCACACCCCCTATCCCCATCACCCCCTTCTCCGTGGTGATAGATGTCACTTAGACTATGCCCGTGCGATCGCACCAAGCGACTGAGGATGTTTATATGTTGTAGGTGTAAGAGGAATTATGCCCTAGGGCATAGGTATGGGAGACAATGCCATGTTGGAAAAACTATTATTAGCCGCCGGCTTAACCTTATCCCTTCACATATTTCCCGGACTAAGCACTTCCGCGAAATTACCGAAAAATTTGGTAGTGCGATCGAGCGATCGTCCGGCTCAAACCCTGAAACTTCCCATCGTTTCAGTACCTGCAGGCGTCAAGCCGAACGTCCAATCGTAATGATACCTGCAAGATACGTGCAAGTGCGATCGGACTTAGGCAGAGCCTTTCTAATGTTTTTTTCGAGCTGTCCTCTTTTCTATGTGGCTGTTCACAACTCATCAGTTTGTAGTCAGGGCTTTAGTCCTCATTAATCTCACCTAATAAGGACTAAAGCCCTTACTACAAACCCTAGGTCAATAATGACTAGCAGATTGAACATTAATTCCTATAACATACTACTAGACAAATCTCAACATCAGCTTGTCAAGTAAAGACTTTCCAACCTTAAAAAACTTGTGTAATCCTGACTAAAGGATCAAAATAGATATATAATCCCCTGATGGCTCTCCAAGCTAATAAGCACATTGACTATTAAATCAAGGAAAGCGAAAATGGGACTTAGCGATATTCTATTGAATGAAAACAACAGAGAAAGTTTTGTTGATGACTGTGTAAAGCTGATAGACAAACAAGTTGCAGCAGCGCCGGGATTGGGTGGTATGGCTCTTAAAGCTGCCTACTCTACTGTCAAGGGGATACGGGCTGACTATTGCGCCCAAGTCGTCGATCAACTTCTGCCAGAAATCTCGATCGCACTCGATCCGATGTGGGCTGAAGCAGTAAACAATGGCAACCCAGTCGAATATCTAGCCCAAAGAAAAGCTGAAGTAGCAGACGAATTGCTCCAGATCAGCGACAAAAAAGCCGAGAAAAGCACAAGAGCGGTTGTTAGAGGCGCTTATGCCAAACTCCGCCCCTCAGCTAAGACTTACGTGGAAAAGGGAGTACCGGATTTAGCCGAAATTATTAATAAATATAATAGTGCGGCCTGATAAGTGAGCAACGGCTAAAAAACAGAATACCCAGATACCCGGTTTCTTCAAGAAATCGGGTATCTAAAATCCGACTAATTCGTAAGTTTGTAGTTAGGAGGGAGAGTCCTAATTTTATGCTTATCCATTGCCAATTACCCATTGACTCGCCCCCAATATTTTCAACAGCGCCTGTCCCGTAATTCCCAACCCCAAAAACATTACAAACATAGCGCTAATCGCAGGCAGAAATTTGACTGCTGTTATCTGTTTGGGCAGTTTATCAAAATTCCGTTTGGCATAAACTAAGATTAATCCGATCGCACTCAGCACTAAAGCCAATCCCAAACTAAACGCTACCACTAACGTCATTCCCAAACCAACATTGCCCAAAGCCGACGCACTCAACAGCATCACCAAAGCGGAAGGACAAGGCAACAAACCGCCGGAAATCCCCAAGGCTAATAAGCTTTTCCAAGTAATAGCAGAACCGTCAGCACCGGGAGGCAAGTGCGAATGAATCCGGCCGTCTCCGTGATGGTGGTAGTGGTGAGATATATCTGGTTTTACAGGTTTAAATTCTCTCTCCCAACTTCCCCTACTCAAAAGATTTACGGGTTCTTCACATTCCGCAGTAAGGACTTTACTCCTTAAAAACCAGTTTTTATTAAAAATTTTAATTTTGATTTTTTTGAGAACTTCAGTCCTCACTACCAACCTAGTCTTAATTTTTGATAAGAGTAAGTTAAACCCGATTACGGCTACTAATAAACCAGAGATTAAACTCAGCCAAGGATCTAATTTTTCCGGGTCAATCAAGTTAGAAGCAAACAAAGTAATTCCGCCCACAGCAAACACGCCGGCAGTGTGAGTAATTGTAGTCGTCGCTGCTAGAAATAAAGCGTGTACCGGAGTAGCCCGCGAACCAACTAAATAAGCGCCGACTATGGTTTTTCCGTGTCCGGGCGACATCGCGTGCACGCATCCCCAAGCAAATGCTCCCGCTACTGCGAGCAGCAAACTCCAACCTGAATCCCAGATAGATTCCTTTCCTGCTAACAAAAACTCCCGGTTTTGTGGCGTAAATACAAAGCTTTTTACAGCAGCGGCTTGTACAATCGTAGCTTGGCAGCTAGCTGTCGGAACTTCGGGCAAAAACAGATTGTAATTAATACGCAATTTCTCTGGTTTGGAGATGGAAATTGAGTCAGGTAAACGGGGGGTTTTATCTTGAGAAGGTGCGGGCCAGGTGTAGTCTAAAATTAAGGTGCTGTGGGTATTGGGCTGCTGGATAACACTGGCGCTTTTAGCTGCTATTTCTAGCGGTTTAACTGCTACGGAGCCTTGAATGTTGCTACTGTTGGTGAGGCGGATTTGTTGGCTGAAAAACTTTTCTAGCTGTGTTTGGTGGCTGCGAACTTCAGCAGGTTGTAGCTGGCTGTCTCGATTGTCGTCGGCGAAGTTTGTTAAGCCTGTTGGGAAAGTTAATGTTATTTCGGTTTGCAAATCGTTGACTACTATTTCTGCTACGGATAAGTCTGACCAGTGGGAGTAAACTGGTCTGGTTGAGGTTGTTAGTAAGAATGAAAGTGTTAGGAAAAATAGGATGAATGATTTTGATATTCGGTTAAGTTTGTACTGCATAAATACCTGTTTTGTTAGTAATTTTCGGATGAATTATTTGTTTTTGTTGTGATTTTTCCGGCGCGCTTACCCGCAAGCCCGCCGGGGATTGAAATCCCCGTCTCATAGCGAAAGTCGGTTGAAACCGACTGAATAGCTAATCAAATTTAACAATTGTGCATTTCAGTCCTCTTTAGAGGACTTAAGCTTTGAGCCAGGGGTTTCAACCCCTGGCGGATTGACGGAATGGCGAACTTGGCCGAATGGCTGCTATTAGCTAATCTCAAAATTCATAACTTCCCAAACCCAATGCTTGGCGGGATCGATCGTCAAAACTCGGGTCAATTTCCTTGGACTTTTGAAAATAAGCGCGAGATTCAGCATCCTTACCTAAAGTCCGGGCGATCGCACCAGCCCGGTAAAACATCCCTGCATCCCGAATCCCCGATCGTATTATTTCGGCCATCACTCGATCGGCCTTTTGCCATTCCCCAGCGGCGGAAAGCGCCCAAGCCAAAGTATCCAAAGTTACAGCATCCCGCCGAATTTTCACCTCCTCCTGCATTAACGCCAGCGCTTCGGTGACATCCTGCGATCGACCTTTTTCCAGCAGCAAACTTGCCAAATCCCTGCGGTGCCCAAAACCGCCCGATCCAGAAACCTGTTCCTGTCGCAGCCCCGCTTCTGCTTTGTCGCGAAGTCGCCGGGATTTGATCGCATCTCCCTGCAAATCCTTCACCCTCGCCATACCGCGATCGACAATGCGATCGAACACAGTCTCAACCCCGCCAGAATAAGCAGAAACCTTGCTGTAATAGCCTTCCGCCTCCCGATAATTGCCTTGCCGCGTCTCCAAATCCGCCAAATAAATCAGCGCCAGCGGGTATCGCGGCACCAACCGCAGCGCCTCCAAAAACAGCGCTTTCGCCTGCACAAACTGCCCACGACGCGCGTAAAATCGACCCAAGAGCGATCGAACCCGCGCCGAACCAGCAACCTCTCCCGGTTCCTCCGCCGCCATTGCTTGGCGGTAATCCTGCAAAACCTCAGCGTCTCGGCCCTGAGACTCTCTCACCAAAGCTCTCAAAGTGAGAGAACCCAAGTTAGGAATCCGTTTAACTAAGGCTTCTGCGGCTGCATTTGCCTCGCTCACTTTACCCATCGCTAAGTGAGATGTAACTGAAAGGGCGATCGCATCTTCATTGTCAGAACCCGCCTGTTTAGCAAAGCGCAAAGCAGTAGCAAAATCGTGTCTCGCCTCAGCAATTCGAGCTAAAACTAACAGCGCACCTTGGTTGTCAAAAGGCAAATCGGCGATCGACCTTTGAGCCGCCTGTTCCGCCAATAAAAACCAACCTCCCTCCCCAGTAGCCCGAGCCATTTTTAAATAAGATCCCGCCAGTGATGCCCGGTTCAAACCGCTGCGGGAATCAACGGCCAACCGCTGCTGGTAAAAAGCAATCTCTTGCTGAATTGCTTCCTTTTGATTGGGATTATTTCTCAAACTTTCCGAAAAATGATATCGGTAATTAGTATCGAGATTTTCGGGGATTTTGTTAGAAAAATTATCTGAAATCAAACGCAAATTAGGAGGTAAATTCACAACTACCATCCCAACTAAAGGAACTACTATCAGCAGCCACCACGACCCAACATCCGATTTTATTTCCTGTTTAATTTTAGTTTTCATACATCCGCGTTCATCTGCGTTAATCCGCCTTCATCTGCGGTCAAAAAAAGCCTTTTCTATTGTGGTAAGGTGCGTCGCCATCTATAATCTGCAAGTTTCATTAAAAATCTCATAGCGACGCACCCTACATTCATAGAGCTGACTATCATCAACTGTCAACTGTCAACTGTCAACTGTCAACTGACTAATTAGGCAAAGCCAAATAAGGAAAATTCGGTTCTAAAGGTTTGTGTCCCTGAGCCGGATTTCCTGGAGTTCCGTTATATGAAACGTTATCGCTAACCGGAGAACCTACCAAAGCTCCCAGAGTGATATCAATAACGTCGTCCATCAGCATACGACCTCCGATCAAGCTTCCTTGAGCATTTGTAGCGCTAGCGTAGCCGCTGGTTTTTGTGGTATCGATCCGCATGACATCGGGTAAGAAAGCTCCGGCGATCGCATTTGGATCGACATTATCCCGACCGTCCAAAAGATCCACAGCATTGAGAGTAGTAACAGCTTCCTGGCGCACCGGAGCAGCAGCAGCGCTCAAATCCAACCTCGGAGGAATATTATTGAAAGCTTCCAGATAAGCGGGAGAAACTATCAAACCCTCATTAATTGCAGGTCTCGCCAAACGCTCGAATTGTTTGAAACCGCCAGCTCCATCCCGGATCGAAACCGTTGACCAAACATCAAAAGTATTCGCCCCAGTTCCTGCTTGCAAAAACGCTTTTGGAACCCGCACGGCAATTGTATTGACGTTGTAACCTTTAGTAAAGTCGATCGCTTGATTCGGTTGTTTAAAAGCAGTGCGCGGCCCTGTTCCCAAAGCTGCGGCGCGAACTCGGAAAAATTGTTCCACATCAAAGAAAAACGGGTCTTCCCGCAACCCGGCAAATACAGTCAAGTTAGAACCGCCCACAGGTACTGTATTCAAAACAGCATTAGAATTCAGCGGAGTTGTAGCAATTAGCCCGCCGTTAACTGTAGTCTTAGCAACAGTCTCTGAGCCACCGCGAACAACAGTTACAGCTACCGCTTGCATACCTTGATTGTTAGGCGGACTGAAGGCAAACCGCAAGATAATATCCGAACGTCCAGTAGGTGTAGAATTCACGTCACCTACCTGGGTGATGTGAAATTGGTAGAGGGCTGTAGTGCTGAAATAATATTGATAACGGGCTACAGACCTGGGATTTGAATTCATGGTGAATACTAAATCCCCGTCCGCAGCACCGGAGTTTTGGTCTTTTTCGCGATATACGTACAGGTCAGTTAAATTTACAGCGCGACCTTTGATATCTACTTCGCCGTCGTCGTGGTCGGAAGCGACAATTATCCCGGGAGTTAATAGAGCAATTAGAGCTACTTCAATAGCTAGTATGGTTCGGCGAATTTTTTTTGTGAGCTTCACAGTTAGCACCTTTATTTCAATGAATTTTTTGCACAAATCAATGGCAAATACCCCGCAGTCGCGGGTTTTACTTTTGTAGCAACAGGTTGAAATCTGTCAACCTGTCGGGCTTTGGCGCTGTTGCTGAGCCTTCTCCTATTGGTGGTATACGAAGGTTTGGCAATTTTGGATCTGTGCTGCCAGACTAATTTATGTAAAAAAGTGGGTAATTGAGGATTTACTCGTTCCCGCACTATGCTTGGGAATGCCTGCTTGGAGACACGGCTTCCCTCGATCGAGTGGAGCCAGAGCCTCGCTTATAGGGGTTCCCAGGCTCTTCTTGGGAGCGATCGAACAAAGCTTGGGAACGAGTGAATGGCGCGGTTTTGACCGAAAGCATCCAGGATACAAGCGCCCGGATTCATCCGTGGAGAAATAAAAAACCTGTATCCGATGAAACTTGCCCCCCGAATAAATTCGTGGGGTCAATGCTTCAATTCTTTAATCTAAAATCTAAAATCTAAAATCTAAAATCGATTGACTGTTCAGGCTCCGGGCATTTCTTCGTTCTACATAAAGCGGATTGCTAAGTCTCAAAAAAATCACTAATTAGGTGGTAAAATTCAAGATGACTTGGGATTTTTACAATTCAAAGCACGACAAAATTAGCCTAAAAAGGCATACTCCAGTTTGTACCCCAACTTCAAACTTACAATTATGTTCTGTAGGGATATACGCCGAATTTTTAATTTTGGATCTGTGCAGTCAAAACAAAAATTTTCGGTACACTGAGATGACAGGCCAGAAGTCAGGCGATGAATCGCTGCTTTTAGTGCAGATTGCCCGGAAAGACCAAACGGCATTAGCTAAACTTTACGACCGCTACGGTCGCCCAAGCTACGCTCTCGCTTACAAAATCCTGGGTTCGGTAGAAGAAGCTGAAGAAGTGGTACTCGATGTTTTTTCCCAAATTTGGCAAAAAGCAGCAACTTACGATCCTTCTCGCAGTCGAGCAGATACCTGGTTGTTCATGCTTACCCGCAGTCGTTCCCTCGATCGGCTGCGAGCTGTGCAGCGAACAGTCCGGGCTGCTGAAGCTTGTCTGGAAGAGGCTAAAGTACCCATGTCTAGCGTTGCAGAACCGATGGAAGATGCAATGTTTAAAGAACGCAGGGAACAAGTCAAAGCAGCCTTAGAAAAACTGCCAAGGGAACAGCAACAGGCGATCGAACTCGCCTACTACCAAGGGCTGACTTGCGCGGCGATCGCGGCTAAAACTGGTATCCCGACAGGTACAATCAAAACCAGAATTCGGTTGGGTATTTCCAAATTGCGTCAAGCTTTGAGCGAAGAATTTTAGATAGTCAAAAAACAAAATTTAAGTTGTTTAACATCAATCTAAAATTGTGGCATCTCCAATCATCCATCTTGAGTGCGAGGGTAGCAGACAATCTCAAATTTAAAATCAACTTAGGCGGAATTACAATTATTGGCGAAAAACAGATGGAAATGATGCCAGACGAGGAATATAAAATCCTTGCAGCCCTTCAAGCTCTCGATACCCTCGACGAGTCAGAACGCGGCGCATTTGCAGAAAAATTGAAAGAGTCCGCAGAACTTACAAGTGAATTAGCAGCTTTTGAAGCGGCAATTGCCGCGATCGCCTACACATCCCCGCCAGTGCCCGTCGCCCCCGACCTCAAAAACCGCCTGTTCCAGCGCATAGCAGAACTGCCGCCAACCCCGGTAGAATCAGTCAATTTAAAGCCAATTGTTACTTCCCCAACAGAGAACAATACTCCATCTTTAATAGTGCGATCGCACGATGTCAAATGGAAATCTTATGGAGCTCCGGGAGTTTCGTTCGGCAAGCTTTACATTGACAAAAAAAAGCGCGAAATGACCTGCTTGATGCGCCTAGAACCTGGAGTAACATTTCCCATGCACCGACACGCTGCCTCGGAGGAAGTGCTTGTATTAGAAGGAGACTTAATTGTAGAAGGGGAAATTTGCCATCAAGGCGACTACATTCGCTCGGTTCCCGGTTCCACACATTCGCCCCTCACACAAGGGGGATGTTTGCTGTTAATGAAAACTTCTCTAGACAACGAAATGTTCGTCTGATATTATGTCAGTTGATTTTCCTGCAATGATTTCTTTTCGCTTAGTCGGGGCTGGTTTATGTATGCCGATTGTTAGTAGAAATTAGATAGTGTTGGTGAAACTAGCCTTTCCAAGTATTTCGTCGGTTAATTGACCGGACACGCTCTAACTCAAGAATACCGCATTGCTCCGCATTCGGCAGTTAAAAATTCCAAATATATCACGTAATTACCATGCTAAAATACTCGCGTTTAACTGCTGTTATGTCCGCCGTTATTATACAATTTGTCCCCAGCAACCAAAGCGCGATCGCCCAAGAACGTGAAGGATGTTTTCTTGTCAATTCAGCGGGAGAAGTAATTAACTTAAACCAGTTGTGTTTGCCTCAAGAATCCGACATTAAGCTGACAGGAAACGATGGGAAATTTCTCGAAGACTACAAACGCTTAGCAAAAAGCTACTCTCCCGAAGCAACGGACAATTTATTGCAAGCAATCCAAAGGGCGCCTGGTCAAAAAATTGCGGCCGCTAAAAGAATGTGTGCCGAAGCAAAATCTGGAGTTTCTCTGCCGGAAGTTAAATTAAGAGCGCTCGGGCAAGCTGTCAGTATCGAAAATCCAAGTCTCAAAGAAAGTTTTCTTGCGGATGCCGATATTATTACCACTCTTGCCGCCAACCATTATTGCCCGGAGTTAGCCAGTAAGTAATATCATGAAATTTGTAGGGAAACGGTAAGGCATATTAGTGTCAACTTAAGCTTTTAGTCCGCCAGTCCTCCCGCTCAGCCGGCAGTCCGCCAGGGAATGAATTCCCTGTCTCATAGCTAAAGTCCTCTCAAAGAGGACTGAAGAACTCATTAGTCCTCATAGCGATGACTTTCGCTTTGAGGCAGGGGTTTCAACAAGAGCCAGACTGAGGGTTTAACGTTAAGTTGACACCAACGGGTAAGGCAGCATCTTAGTTTTGATTTTACAGGAGTGCAAGGGGGACGTTCGCACTCCTAAAAAACGCTTTTTACAAAACTGAGATTCTCCCACGGTAGTGCCGCGTCTCTAGTTGCAGTTACAATATTAATTGTCCTCTTGTCGCGCAAAGATCCATGAAATTACCAGACATGAGATGAAACATTTAAAATCAAGTTCCGCCGACTTGCGGGATTTATTCAAAGACAGCATTACAGTTAAATATCTCGCGGAACCGCTGAAATCAGTCCCCGCTTGCGATGATGCAGCCAAATTGCGATCGTGGATGGAGGCCCGCGATTTTGACGTGATCGGTATAGAAGAAAAGGGCACGGTTTGCGGCTATGTAGAACGATCGCACTTAAAGACAGGCAAGTGCAACGACTACCAGCAAATTTTTCACCCCTCGGAATTAATCGCCGCCGCCACTCCTTTGATGGAATTGCTGCCGCTGCTGCGAGAAAAACCGAGATTATTTGTATTGGAAAGCAACAGGATCAACGGTATCGTTACCTGCGGCGATTTGCAAAAAGCACCGGTGCGGATGCTGCTGTTTGGATTGGTGACGCTTTTGGAAATGAATTTATTGCGGATCGTGCGGATCTACTTTCCCCAAGATTCTTGGCAAAAATTGCTTAAGGGCGATCGCATCTTAGCGGCAAAACACCTTTGGGAATTGGGGCGAGCGCGAAATGAAGCAATTGACTTAATCGATTACCTGCAATTCTGCGACAAGCGAGATTTAATCCTGACTTCGGCAGAAATAGTCGATCGGCTGGGGCTCAAATCCAAACGCTACGGGGAGCGTTTTTTAAAGTCAGCAGAAGCATTGAGAAACAAATTAGCTCACGCTCAAGATTTAATTAACGGTTCTTCTTGGCCGGAAGTAATTTTTTTAGCCCAGGAAATAGAAGCACTTTTGCAGCGATGCGAAGAAATTGAAATGGCCGGACCCGCTGAATGAGAAAGCATTTAAAAAATCAGAAAGGTTCGAGACTAAGGAATGAAAAATCAATAACTTGCACAATTAAACCCCAGAAGCCTTGATCCAAGGTAAACTCTTGCTCTATTAGTCACCTTATTTATTTTTCATTCCTTAGCCATTAGGAAGCTAATTTAACGGTAAATTCCGAAAAGTTCAGTAAAAACGATCTGCAACTTTTCCAGAACTCCGACTTCAAGAGAGTGCCGACTTCTTTAAGCAGTCGGCACTATATATATTAATCTCTCTTACGAGCAACAATGTGAAAAATATGCCAGTGTTTTTCCTCGCCTAGCGCCGTTACTCCAGGATGTTCTTCTTCGTCAAACCACTCAATCTCAAAGGACTTTAGCAGCACTTGAATTTGTCCGCGAGTATGATGAGTGCGATCGGGATAAACAGCCCATGAGTCGCGATCGCCAAACAATTGACCGCAGAAATATCCTCCTGGATTTAGCGATGTCACAATCGTTTCCCAAAGATGGGGGAAATCGGCGGGCTGACAAAAAGGAAGGCAAAAACTGGCATTGATTAGATCGATCGATTGAGGCAAAGTTAAAGTTTCAAAACGCATCAATTGAGTTTGCAGGAGATCGCGTTGAATCGGACGCTCCAGCAGGCGATCGAAGGCATTTTGTTCCCTGTCAATCGCTAAAACCCGCCAGCCTCGACGCAGGAGTTCCACCGTATCTCGTCCATCGCCACAGCCTAAATCTACAGCGAATCGAGGACGATCGAGCAACGGTTCCGTGTCAAAAATTGACAAGGCTTTCAGCAAAGTTTCATGCGGCGGGCGACCTTCCACCGCTTGATAGTAAGTCACCCAATTCTGTTTCATCTTCTTCTTCCTCCTCTACAAATTTCCCCTCTTCTTCTGGCTCTTAATTTTTAATTTTTAGTTTCCTGTTAGTATACTGAGGAACCCAGCCTTGAGCAGTGGTGTAATACTGCAAGGCTTTCAAGTACAGCGACGGAGTGAGATAAAACCAATGTTCGGTATTCGCCGGCACTTTAATGTATTCTTCAGCTTGCAGCATTAGTTGTACCTGAGAGCCGTTAGAATACACAAACCCAAAAACGCATTCCCCAGCTAAAATGTGAAGAACTTCTGCATCTGTGTGGGTATGAGTGCGATCGCTTTGAGTCATCAGCGCGTAAATCTGCTGCGAACCTGGATGCAGCACTTTTAAGTCGCACCACTTATATCCGCTGACGCGCTTAAACTGTTCAAACTCGCTATTAAATGCTGCGAGAATCTGCTGTTTTTCTGTAACATTGAGAATGTCTTGAACGAGCAGTTCTTGAAACGCCGGATTTTCGTTTGCGGGCAGGAAATCGATCTCAATATTTAAAACTGCCAGTTGACTGGCGATCGCCCGGAGATCCGTATATGTTCTACCGTCTTCTAGTTGCAGAACAGCCATATTACCACCTAATGTGTTGAGCTTTGAGGGAAATTTAGTTTCCATTTTTAAGCTGCTGTTTTAAGCTTTCGTCAAAAACTAAACTCCTGCTTATTTTCAATAATAGCCGATCGCTAAAATTTCATGTCCTGCCTCGGCAATCATCAAAGCAATACCACCCATCAAATAATTTTGTGGGTTTTTTAACTTTTATTTAACTAATGCGAATGGGAAGTCCCGCGCTCTACCGAAGGTGAGCGTCGGGATGAAAACTCGCGGTAAAAATAAATTGAGCGACAGCGAATCAATATCGTTTTTGTGCGCTATGATGATTTTATCGGTATTCTGCATTCTTGATAAATGTATAAAGCATACAAGTACAGAATTTATCCCACAGATGAGCAAGATGTCTTGCTTGCAAAGTCTTTTGGCTGTGCGAGATGGTTCTGGAACTATGCTTTGAATCTATGTCAAGAAACTTACAAGAATACTGGCAAAGGATTATCTAGGGCATACATACAAGGCTTGCTCCCTGCACTCAAAAAAGAATACGAATGGTTAAAAGAACCTTATTCTCAATGCTTGCAGGTGGTCGCATTGAATCTATCTACTGCCTACAAAAACTTCTTTGACAAGAGGGCGATGCTGCCCAAGTTCAAAGCCAAGCATGGCAGACAGTCGATTAGCTATCCTCAAAACGTCAAATTCGACGGTGACTATATCAACCTACCTAAGATTGGTTTAGTTTTCTGTCGGCGACATCGTGATTTTGAGGGCGACATCAAGACCGTTACCGTGTCTCGCAACCCGGACGGCAAACATTTTATTTCTGTTTTGATTGACGATGGTAAAGAACAGCCTGAGTTAGTCCCAGCAGATAAAGCTATTGGCATTGATGTAGGGTTAACCCATTTTGCTATCACCAGTGATGGTTCCAAGTTCGGTAATCCCAAGCATTTTGTTAAACGCCAAAGAAACTTAAAGCGCAAGCAACAGAAGCTTGAGCGCAAAAAGAAAGGCAGTCAAAACAGGAAAAAGGCAAGACAGGCTGTGGCAAAAGTTCACTCCAAAATTGCCCGATGCCGCGAAGATTTTCTGCACAAGCTATCCCGCAAGATAGTCAACGAAAACCAAGTTATTGCAGTAGAAAGTCTCAATATCAAAGGCATGGTAAAGAACCATAATTTAGCCAAATCCATTAGTGACGTTGGCTGGGGTATGTTCTGCACGATGCTTAAGTACAAGTCGGAGAGTGAAGGAAAACAATATGTCGAGATTGATCGATGGTTTCCTAGCTCTAAGACTTGCCATGTATGCCTAAATCGAGTTGATAATCTCACTCTTGATGTTAGAGCATGGAGTTGTCAGCGTTGTGGTACTCACCATGACCGTGATGTAAACGCCTCGATAAACATTAGAAATGAAGCCTTGCGGATTTTGGCGTTAGGAACTAGCGCTTCTGCCTGTGGAGGGGATGTAAGTCGATCTGGTAAAACTTCGGTTTTGTTGGACGCTATCCCTGTTGAATCAGGAAGCCAGCGCTGTACCACTTAAGTGGTCAGCGTCTGGTAGTTCACTAACATTTACTGGAGTTAATGTAAGGTGCACCATAAACACCGCACAGCTTAACTAAAAACTCAAAACTTTCAAATCAGCATCCCCGCGATACAAGCAGTCATAAAACAAGCCAAAGAGCCAGCAATCATCGCCCTCACGCCCAACCTCGCCAAATCGCCTTGCCGCGAAGGAGCCATCGCGCCAATCCCCCCAATCTGAATCCCGATCGAACCAATGTTAGAAAACCCGCACAAAGCATAAGTAGAGATAATTTGCGATCGTTCAGAAATCGCCTGTTGTTTCACCAATTCCATCAAATCTAAATAAGCAACAAACTCATTCAAAATCGTTTTTTTTCCCAAAACAATCCCCACCTCTGCACAATCAGCCCAAGGCACCCCCATCAGCCAAGCAACCGGAGCCATCAAATAAGCTAAAATTAATTCTAGCGACAATTGAGGCAAATTAATTAGCCCTCCAAACCACCCCAAAAGCGCATTAAAAAAAGCCAACAAACCCAAAAAAGCAATCAGCATAGCGGCCACATTCGCCGCCAACTTCAACCCGTCGCTAGCACCCGAAGCCGCCGCATCCACCGCATTAGCATAAACCTGTTCCACCTTCACCTCCACCTCCCCAGCAGTCAGCGACTTTTCAGTTTCTGGGTACAGCAATTTAGAAATAGCCAAAGCTGCTGGTGCAGACATCACCGACGCCGCAATTAGATGTTGAGCCGGTACTCCAAAAGAAATATAAGCTGCCATGACTCCGCCGGCAATTGTGGCAAATCCTCCCGTCATGACAGCATGGAGTTCCGAGAGCGTCATCGCCGCCAAATAAGGTTTAATTAACAAAGGAGCTTCCGTTTGCCCGATAAAGATATTCGCCGCACAAGAAAGGGTTTCGGCGCCAGAAGTTTTCATGGTTTTAATCATCAACCATGCCACTGCTTGCACAACTCGCTGCAAAATTCCGTAGTGATAAAGTAGGGTGATAAAGGAAGAGAAAAAAATGATAGTCGGTAGTACTTTAAAAGCGATAAAGTGTTCGGCAAAATTGTCTCCAAATATAAACTTTGCCCCCGTATCAGAAAAATTTAGAAACTGCGTCACCAAATCTCCCAAAAATTTAAAAACAGCCAAACCAGGAGCTGTTTTGAGAATCAAAATAGCAAAAATTAGCTGTAAGGCAATTCCCCACAGTACGGGCGGCCACTTGACAGCGCGCCGATCGACTGAAAAGGCGTAGGACAAACCGACAAAAACAGCTAACCCGAATACAGAAATAAGTCGTTCCATTTAGCAATTTTTAGAGAATGTGCAGCAAGCATTTATCCTTACCAGGCTCTGGTAATCCAAATTAACAGTCCGATCGTACTTTATCTCGTTTCCGGAGGTCGCCATGAGTTCGCGGCGCGGGCCGCACAGCCCCGGAGGGCGTAGAATACACGAGGCAGCCCGATCGCATACAATCTCAGCCAGTTTCGCTTACAATAAAAGGCTCAACCTCAAAATTACGGCGCAGCCTCATTGCTGCTACTTTTATGTCTCTACCTATAGTTGCTATTATTGGACGCCCCAATGTAGGCAAATCGACGATCGTCAACCGTTTGGCCAACACCCAAGACGCGATCGTCCACGACGAACCAGGAATCACGCGCGATCGCACTTACAGACCAGCATACTGGGGCGATCGGGAATATCAAGTCGTAGACACCGGCGGGCTAGTATTCGACGACGAAACAGAATTTCTGCCTTTAATTCGCGAACAAGCAATGGCGGCCCTGGCAGAAGCCAGCGCAGCCATTTTCGTAGTAGACGGACAAACCGGCCTCACCGGCGGCGACGAAGCGATCGCATCTTGGCTGAGACTGCAAAAAGTCCCCGTCATTCTCGCCGTCAACAAATGCGAATCGGAAAATACAGGACTCACCCAAGCCGCCGACTTTTGGCAATTGGGACTAGGAGAACCTTACCCAATTTCCGGCATTCACGGCAACGGCACCGGCGAATTGCTTGACAAATTAATTACTTACCTTCCCACAGAAGTATTACCAGAAGTTGAGGAAATTAAAGTAGCAATTATCGGTCGTCCCAACGTCGGCAAATCGAGTTTGTTAAACGCATTTCTCGGAGAAAATCGCGCCATAGTCAGCCCGATTTCCGGCACAACCCGCGACGCGATCGACACCTTAGTAGAACGCAACGGTAAAACCTACCGCCTGATCGACACAGCCGGAATTCGTAAAAAGAAAAACGTCGAATACGGCGCAGAATTTTTCGGCATCAACCGCGCTTTCAAAGCCATCCGCCGCGCCAACGTCATACTGTTAGTAATTGACGCAATTGACGGCGTTACCGATCAAGACCAAAAATTAGCCGATCGCATCAGCGAAGAAGGTCGCGCCTGCATCATAGTCGTCAACAAATGGGACGCAGTAGAAAAAGACTCCGACACCATCTACGAGTACGAAAGAGAAGTAAGAACCCGACTTTATTTCCTCGACTGGGCCGAAATGATTTTTGTTAGCGCCATGACTGGACAGCGAGTTGAAAAAATCATTGAATTAGTAGACAAAGCCTCCGACGAACACAAGCGCCGCGTCACTACCGCCGTCATTAACGAAGTCATAGAAGAAGCCACAAGCTGGCACTCAGCCCCAGTTACCCGCCAAGGAAAACAAGGCAAAATCTATTACGGTACTCAAGTGCGATCGCAGCCACCGACAATCGCCCTATTTGTCAACGATCCCAAACGCTTCACCGAAAATTACCGCCGCTACATGGAAAGCCAATTCCGCAAACATCTAGGCTTTACCGGTACACCAATGCGGCTACTTTGGAGAGGCAAAAAAGTTCGTGCCACCGAAATGAGCACAACAAACAGAGCACTGCGCGTGAAGTAATTCTAGACTTTAGATTAAAGAAAAAACGCAGTTTAATAATCAAAGCAAATTGCGTTTCTTTCTTTTCTCTTCCTTCTTTCTCTTCCTTCGCGTCTTCGCGTCTTCGCGGTTCAATAAATTTATATTATTAAAAATCTAAAAGCGACAAAATGGATTTATTGCGATCGCTCCCTATTGGACTTTACCTAGAACAACCCGTAACCTGGCTGCACCGGTTAGACTCCCGCGTCAAACTAGCCTGGTTGATGACATTTTTGATCGCGCCAATACTCGCCAATCCCATCTGGCGGTTGATGCTAGTAGCAATGTTAATCGTACTGACACTAACAGCCGCAATTCCCTTGCGCGTGTGGAAACAGCAAATGGGACTGCTGCTGCTATTCTGCCTATTAGTATTTGGCCTCAGCGCGATCGCCCCCGACGGACTCCCCTCAGAGCACCAGCCCCGCATCCCCGCCGACGAATTAACGTTTTCCCAACAGCCCGCAACCCTTCCACCCCGTCAAGAGCCCAAACCCTGGTACAAACCTTTTAACTTAGGCTCAAACTCCCCAATCCCCAATCCCAAAGCCCAAAGCCCAAATCAACTCCCCCAACCCACAAACTACCGTTACGTTGTATTCAAACAAGGCCCGATTAAAATCACCCGGCAATCCCTAGATTTAGCTATCAACGTCAGCACCCTATTTTTCACAGTAATTTACAGCACCAACCTCTACCTTCTCACCACAGCCAGCGAAGAAATCACCGCCGCGATTGAAAACTTAATGCAGCCTCTGCGCCGCTTGAACTGGCCTATTACCGAAATAGCCTTAACATTAACTTTATCTTTGCGATTCATTCCCCTAGTATTGGAAGAAATACAAAATTTAGTGCGATCGGTCAGAACCCGAGCGATAAACTGGAAAAAACTCGGATTTCGCAGCGCAGCTCAAGTGTGGTTGATGATAGCCGAGCGGCTGTTAGAAAACTTGCTCCTGCGAGCTGAACAAATAGCCAGCGCCATGAAAGTTCGCGGCTTCACCAGTCCCGATCGACACCGTGTAGAATGGCACCAGTTGCAATTGAAAATCCGAGACTGGATCGCCCTCGGATGCTTGCTCGTCCTCTGGAGCGCCCGCTTTGTTTGGGGTTGGGACAGTTGACAGTTGACAGTTGACAGTTGACAGTTGACAGTTGACAGTTGACAGTTGACAGTTGACAGTTGACAGTTGAGGATATTGAAAAGCAGAATCTCATATCCCACAAAAGCGTCAATACTAAGTCAGTCCTTATAAATTTTAGATTGAAGCATTAGGAATGATTGGTTGCACACTACTGCTAAAGTAATGGAGACAAATATTTAGAGAACCAAGACCTTGAACATCTATCTTGGGACAGATATCGTATATGTTCCGCGCATTCAAGCCGCATTAGACCGGTTTGGCGATCGCTTCCTCGAAAAAGTTTACACGCCCGCCGAACAAAGGGATTGCGGGCAACAAAATTCTCAACACAGCAGCATTAAAGGTAAAATGAATCGAGTTTCCTGCAACCAGCTAGCGGGGCGCTGGGCAGCAAAAGAAGCCGTTGTCAAAGCTCTAGGCACGGGATGGCGGGGAATACGGTATGCAGATGTGGAAATTCGGCGCTCCGAAAACGGTGCTCCCAATGTGCAACTGCACGGAACCGCAGCAGCACAAGCCTCTGTTTGGGGAAATTGCCAGTGGCAATTGAGCCTCAGCCACGACGGAGACTACTGCACGGCTACGGCGATCGCCCTTTGTACCCCGCCGTCAAACAACGCCGTCGGGCGATCGAGCGAAACTAAAATCTAAAATCTAAATCTTTAATCTAAAATTGATCGATTGTGAGCGTGAATGACTACCGAAACTTACCTGAATCATCCAAACTTTGGCCTCCTCTTCAGGGTATCCCAGGTTGAAGACAGCCAAGAATTATTTACCACCCTATACGCCCAGCGCCTGTTTTTTTTGGTGACAAACGGCCCTGGCGGGCTGAGATTTGAACCAATCAGCCGCTCCGACGCTCGCCTCATGGTTGAAATTCGCCTGCGAACCCTGCGTCGCAGCGGTCAATATCACGAGTACGACCAATTGCAAACCATTCACCAGCGCACATTTCAATAACGAAAATCAGTAATTTTGTAATTGGTAACTGTCTTAATTTTCCTTCCCTCCCGTCAAGAGCGTTGAGTACCCATGACCATAGCCTCTCGAATTAACAGCATTCGCCAACACTTGCCGGACTCAGTGCGGTTAATTGCCGTTACCAAACAGATACCGACTGATGCTATCCGCGAAGCTTATGATGCCGGTATCCGGGATTTTGGCGAGAGTAAGGTTCAAGAGGCTGCCGAAAAACAAAGCCAACTGCAAGATTTGCCGGATATCAACTGGCACTTGATCGGGCACTTGCAAGCCAACAAAGCCGCCAAAGCCCTAGAGCATTTCCAGTGGATTCACTCTCTCGACAATTTAAAAATCGCTCAGCGACTTTCGCGCTTGGCGGGCGAACAGTCCTGCTCTCCCCAAGTCTGCCTGCAAGTAAAAATGTTGCCAGACCCGGACAAATACGGCTGGAGCGTTCCAGAACTGCTTGCCGACCTTCCAGAACTCAACAAATGTCAGCATATCAAAATTCAAGGTTTGATGACAATTCCTCCGCTGGGATTAGATGACTCGCAAATCCTAGAATTATTTAACAGCACCCGCGAACTTGCACAGAAAATCCAGCAGCAAAATTTGCCCTGCATTCAAATGCAGCAGCTCTCGATGGGGATGTCGGGAGATTATCATTTGGCAATTCAAGCAGGTGCTACTATGGTACGGCTAGGACAAACCTTATTTGGCTCTAGGAGGGGATAAATAATTGAAATCTTCTGATAAAGACAATTTGGGTTAAATATAGAATAGTCAGCCACCCGCGACTAACGCGCAACGCGAGTATAGTCGGGGCAGCAAAGTCGTGAAGGAGCGTAAATCATGAATATTTTTTCTAAACTGCGAGATTTTGTAGGCATCAACAATGAGCCTGAGTACGATGACGTTTACGACGAAACGGAAGGCGAGCGCTATCAGAACTTCTACCCAGCGCCTGAACCCAACCCCGCTGCCGTCGCAGCAGCCGAAGAAGAACGTCGTCAAAATCGTAGAATGCGAGAGCGGTCAGTAGTAGGATCGACAGGTATGGATGTCGTTGCACCAACCGGCGGAGTAGGGTCAGTAATGAATAACGTGATTGGAATGCCTGGAGCTATGAACGGGATTTCGGAAGTAGTAGTAATGGAGCCGCGCACTTTTGAAGAGATGCCGGCAGCAATTCGAGCCCTTAAGGAACGCAAGTCTGTGGTTTTGAACCTGACGGTGATGGACCCAGACCAAGCGCAAAGAGCTGTGGACTTTGTGGCGGGCGGTACTTATGCCCTTGACGGTCATCAAGAGCGAATTGGCGAAAGTATTTTCTTGTTTACGCCTAGCTGCGTGCAGGTGAGAACTCAGTCTGGTGTGGTTCACGAAGTGCCTCCAGCCCAAGGACGCCCTCGTCCTGCTGCTCCTGCACCGACAGTCTGGCCGGCAGAACAAGCTCCAGTAGCTCAGTAGTCTGTTGACTGTTGACTGTTGACTGTTGACTGTTGACTTTTGGCAGTTGACGGTTGGCAGTTGACGGTTGGCAGTTGGCTATTGAAAAATAACTAATAACAAATAACTAATAATAACTAACTAACTAATAACAACTAACTAATAACTGACTAATGACTAACATAAAATTTGGTACGATCGGCGGTGGGGTAATGGGAGAAGCTCTCTTATCCCGCTTAATTGCACAAAAAGTTTATTTGCCTTCTGAAATATTGGTGAGTGACCCACAATTTCAACGTCGCCAATTTTTGACGGAAACCTACGGAATTGGAACAACAGCCAGCAATCTAGAAGTTGCTGCCGCTACAGAAGTGCTGTTTTTGGCGATTAAACCGCAAGTGTTTGATACGGTAGCTTTGGAGTTGGCCGTGGCGGCCGATCGCAAACAGGGAAATAATGGAGAAACGGCTGATTCCCAGCCAGAAGCGCTGGTAGTGTCGATTTTGGCAGGAGTGCCACTGAGCAAGCTCGAACCAGCCTTTCCGGGGCGGGGAGTGCTGCGTGTGATGCCGAATACTCCGGCCACGGTAGGAGCGGGAATGAGCGCGATCGCTCCGGGAAAACTCGTGCAACCGACTGATTTAGAATTGGTAAAGCGCATCTTTCAGGCCGTGGGAGAAGTGGTAGAAGTACCTGAGAGTATGCTGGATGCGGTGACAGGGCTTTCGGGTTCCGGGCCTGGTTATGTAGCAATTTTGATAGAGGCCTTGACAGATGGCGGAGTCTGTGCTGGACTGCCACGGGCGATCGCCTCTCAATTAGCTTTGCAAACTGTATTCGGTACGGCGAAGCTAATGCAAGAAACGGGAATGCACCCGGCACAATTGAAAGATCAAGTTACGAGTCCCGGCGGTACAACTATTGCGGGAATTGCTAAATTAGAGAGTAGCGGCTTTCGTTCTGCGCTAATCGAAGCAGTGAAAGCAGCTTGTTTGCGTTCTCAAGAATTAGGTAAATAAGTCAGGAATAACGCACAGAAACAGTCAGAAACGAGTTCAATCGCACTTTAAACCTGCCACTTTTGCCGTCCGATATTTGACATAGTAGGGTTTGTAGCAAATGTAAGAGTGGCTGAGATTCAAGGGAGTATTATCCCTGTTCAGGGATTCTGAGCTGTATAATACGCTGCCATGCCTCCAGCAAAAACTTAAATCGAAGATTGGACATAGAAATAGTAATCTGCAACCAGCGGTACAACAATACTACAGATCAATCGCTACTTGCTGTTTCCAATTTCTCTCCAATCCTCGGTTCAGTACCGTTCAAAAGGCGCTGAATATTGCTCCGGTGCCGCACAATTACAAACACACCGCCCGCAATTCCAAACAATACATAAGCCAGCGGCTGATGTAAAACAAACATCAATCCAGCAACGCTAATTGCCCCGATAATAGAACTTAAAGAGACAATTCGCGATACCGCAAATACTATCCCGAAAATTCCGAAAGTTCCCAAACCAACTGGCCAGTACAAACCAAGCAAAACTCCCAAACTCGTAGCCACAGATTTGCCACCGGTAAACCCCAGCCAGATTGATTTGCTGTGGCCCAAAACAGCAGAGAAACCCGCCAAAGTTGCCATCCAAGGGATGACTGTTTCAATATTTTCTAAACCTGCGGCGGTTGCTAGCTGGCTGCTAAAAGTGAGAGAGTAAATGTAGCGGATTAGGACGATCGCACTTACCCCCTTCAACACATCAACCAACAACACCCCCAACCCCGGCCACTTCCCCAAAGTCCTCAGTACGTTAGTCGCACCCGTCGAACCCGAACCAACCTCTCGAATATCAATTCCTAGCATCCATTTCCCCAAGGCGTACCCAGTCGGAATCGAGCCCAGCAGATAAGCTGCTATTAGCAATGCGCCATTTAAAATTATCCAGCTAGCCATTTTTTAATTTGAGATTTCGTGTACAGCAGAAGGCAGAAGGCAGAAGGAAGAAGGAAGAAGGAAGAAGAAGGAACAACCAATTCCGGTCAATTTCCCTCTGAGTTTCTTCAGTCCCCGCAGGCGGACGAAAGTTTGTATAGTAGCGAATTATATTCGCCCGGACTTGCTCAAAAATCCTTAGCAGTCGTCAAAGTTTGCGGATCGGCAGCAAATGCCAGCCATAACGGAAATTGCAGGATTGACAAACTAATTAAATCCTCAGTTTCATCAATGACAATTAGTGGCAATTTGCCATCTTTCACCAGTCGATCGGCTTTTTGAGCCAAAGCTTCCGCAGACTCAAACATAATAATCCCCCTTTCCGGGCCAAAATCGCTGCGAGTAATGCCCAAACAGTCCTGCAAACCCCGGCGCCACTCTCCCAAGCGTTCGGGACTGTTGGCGAGCACCAAAGTCCGCACCCGTCCGCCGTAGACGCTTCTGAGTACAGAAATAATTGTCGAAGTAATCAAGATATTTTGCAAGCGCGAACCCATAGTCCGCAAAGCACCCCTTCCTCCTTGAGTGAAAAACCAGTTAGAAACTCGTTCCGCGTGGATGGGTTCAAAAGTGCGGCGGAGTTGCCAAGGCGGGCCGTAGTAGTCGGGGACAGTGCGGTATTGATCGAGAGTGCGGCGAATTTGTTTGGCTTGTTCTTGAAATCCCTGTTCGGCAAATTTGGGATTTACTGGTGCTGAGGATGGAGACTCCTCAGCAGCAATTTGCTTGGGTGTCTCTTGCATCGGTGGTGTCAAATCTAAGAGTTCGGCGGTAGCGGCCAAATCCTGCAAACTGCCTACTAAATAGTCTTTGAAACCCTGGACTCGAATTGCTAAATCTTGGGAAACGCCGGCAAAAGTGGTTCGCATTTCCTTTTGAATTCGATCGCGCCGGCGTTCGAGTTTTTCTACTTCGATTTGTAGCGCTTGTTTGCGCTGATCTAGTTGGATCAAACCGTCTTGTACCAAACGCCCGATCGATGCTTGAGCGGAGCCCAACGCTTCTATAGCATTGGCTTTTTCGGCTTCCAAGGCGGCAATTTTTTCAGTCAAATTTTGTTCTTGCTGCTGCAATTCTTTGACTCGCTCTGCCAACTGTTCGGTAACATTTTCTGGGATGTGCGTTACCGTTTCTGCGGTTGCTGTTGGCTGGGAGTCTGTGGGAAGCTCGATTTGAGCGATCGGACTTTCTGATTCGCCATCGTCAGTGTTGGGCGGAATTTGGGCGATTGCGCCTGCTTCGTCCACGAATTGGGCGATTTCGGCATCTTCCTCGTCCAGCGGCGGGTCTGTTTCTGCCGGGAGTTGGGCTGGCAGTTCATTTTCGTCTATCCACAAATCTCGTGTTTGAGATAGAACTTGGTACTCCGTCTCATTCACGGGTAAATCGACTTCGCCGTCACCGGGCGCGGCTGGTTGTGGTTGCGGTTCTTGGGTTGGAGATTCGTCTGAATTCATGGGAAATTTTGTTCGGCGTGGGCACGGAAAAGTTAAAAATTAAAAATTAACAACTTTTTTAGTCTTGACGGGGACAGCGCTGTTCTAAGCAGGTCTGTAGCATTTTACGATCGAACAGAACCGGCAGAAAGTGAATGCTGTTAATTTCTTTGAAATAGAACAAAATCGGCACTGCGGGCCAAAATATCCGCCAATTTTGCCATTCTCGGTAAGGAAAGCGGCGGATTAAGTTGGACGATCGATAAATGTCCAAATCGGTTGGGGTAAATTGTAGCCGGATGGTGGCGGCTTGGTACATCAGAAACAAGCCGAACACAGAAAGTGGCAAACTCACCCACTTCTGCACGAACAGCAGCGGTAGGGCCGCCAGTACCAGGACTAGGGGAATCGCATAACTCGGAGCGAGTTCGATCGTATTTGTCGGCGCAGTCGAAGAGGCAGTTGTAGTCACGGGTTTAAATCAAGGGTAGTAAACGAATGTTGCCAATTATTCATATTTTATCCGTTTCCTAGCTTACAGGCCTTTGAGTACGCTAGAGCCCGTCCCCTGAAACATCAGCCAAGTCAGGAAAAAGTTCACAATAAAAATAGCCAGTAAAGCCGTCACCACCGCCGTAGTAGTCGATTGGCCGACGCCTTTTGCCCCGCCGGTGGTGGTCAAACCCCAGCTAGTGCCGATTACAGCAATCAAGCCACCGAATACAAAAGCCTTAATTGCCGCGCTGCAAATATCCCACAGACTTAGGAAATTGCGGACTGATTCTAAAAACACGCTTTGAGAGATGCCGTACATCGTTGTAGCAATCAGCAGTCCGCCGACGATGCCGGTGACGAGACACATGATGGTTAAAATTGGCAGCATCAAGCAGCAAGCAAGGACGCGGGGAATGACTAAATAGTCGATCGGGTCTGTTCTGAGCATCAGCAGGGCATCTATCTGTTCTGTTACCTGCATCGTGCCGATTTCCGCTGCAAAAGCCGAACCTACCCGTCCCGTCACGATGACGGCTGTTAAGACGGGGCCGAGTTCGCGAGTCAAAGACAAAGCCAAAACGCCACCGACGACATTGCCGGCACCGAGGTTAATAAATTCCCTCGCTACCTGAATAGTAAATACCATGCCGACAAAACCCGCAGTCAGCAAAGCAATCAGCAGAGATTCCGGGCCGACTGCTGCCATTTGGTCGATGGTGTTGCGGCGGTGAATTTTGCCCCTCAGCAAGTGCAGCATGACTTGGCCGCCCAATAAAGCTGCTGCCAGCAACCGCTGACTCCACAAACTGAGGCTCGAAGATGTAGTGGTACTCAAGGGGATTTCGAGTGTAGAACAACTGCCAAAAATGAAATCTATCTACAAATCTTAAACAAGTTTTTTCTATAACATTTAAGATTTCTGACAGAACCGACCACTGAGGGCGATCGCTGCCTATCGTAGAAAAGGACAAGTTTTGTTTGCTTGCACCTTTCGGCAGTTTAGCTGAATTTACTGACTCTTATGAGCATTTTTCCCAATTTTCTTCGCTCTGTACTGCTGACCAGCCTGTTGAGCTTTGTCGCCCCCGTATTGTTAATCGGTGCGGGATTGACTAGCTTTTCGCTGATCGGCTTCGTGCCTGCTCTCCAAGGAGTTGGTCGTTCTGGAGAAGACCTGATTTTGCAGTTCTTAGCTACTTTCGGCAGCGGCTGTCCCCTCCAGGGCTTTTTCGTCATTGGTCTAACTTTTGGTTTGGTGGGTGCTTTGTTTGATACCTATGCTTCTTATCAGCATTCGCGGTGGAGTTAATTTTGTTTCGTTATATGTGGAATTTGAGATTTTAGGTTGGGAATTCTAAATTAAATCTAAAATCTCAAATTGTTGGGTTCCGATGCGCTCGAATAGCGGCACCTGCAATGAATTCGCCCACAAAGGGATAGTTGCTAGCAGACAGGAGTGGTGGAGAGCAAAAAATTTTAGACCAAAGTTAAAATTTCCCCTGTCAGGTGTGGAGTCAATCTCAAATTTCAACTCTCCAACCTCAAATCTGCTGACTTCGCCCAAAAACGGATACTTGAAATTTTAGACTCTTGGTCAAACTTCCAGATTCATCTGTGGAGCCAAGCTCAAATCTCAACTCTCCAACCGATTCACTCAACATTATTGGTGGCAAATGTTCGGTAATGCGATCGGCATTTTTGCGGAAAACCGAATCCCCCTATTTCTGGAGCTGGAATATATTAAATACAGGTTGAGTCAAGTGTTCCTCAACCCTAAAAACTTCAGATAGTCGAGGTATTAGTTATGGCACTTATTCGTTGGGAACCTTTGCGGGAAATGGACTCCTTGCAACGAGAAATGAATCGGTTGTTTGATAGCTTGACTCCGGCAACTGATCGCGGATCTAACGGTTCTGCTTTTCTACCCCCCGCCGAACTCGAAGAAACTCCCGAAGCCATCCACCTTAAATTAGAAATTCCGGGCATGGAAGCTAAGGATTTTGACGTACAAGTAACCGCAGAAGCTGTTGCTATCAGCGGCGAACGCCGTCACGAAACTAAGAGTGAAGATAAAGGCATGACTCGCTCGGAGTTCCGCTACGGTTCGTTCCGCCGGGTGATTCCCCTACCGGCACGGATTCAAAATGACAGCGTACAAGCTGAGTACAAAAATGGAGTTTTGCACCTGAATTTGCCCAAAGCGGAAGCAGAAAAGAACCGCGTGGTGAAAGTGCAAATCGGCGGCTAATAATTGTTTCCTACTTTAGTTAGTTTTAGTTAATTAGTAGGGGGGCGCAAGGCACCCCCTATTTGTTTTGGGAATTGAAAATTGGGCCGAAAAGCATTGGGCATGGCGAGTTTGAGGAATGATTCTTCCTTTTTCCTTCTTCCTTCTTCCTTCTTCCTTCTTCCTTCTTCCTTCCATCCGTTACATCCGTTACATCCGTTACAGCCTCAGAAAGCGAATCCGTTGCCGAACTTCCTTTTTCCGATTCTCCAACTGTGCTAAACTCGAAGATGCAAGGGTTGGTGAGGAGACTTGCGTGCCGAGTCAGGGAGTTGGAGGAAATGGAATTGCATCTGAGTTTGGAGACTTAACCGGGATGACTCGCCAAGAAGTCGATGACTTTTTGGGCGGATTGGGTGCAGAAATCAGAACTACTAGAGATGGTTATGTTGCATATAAATTTTTTGATAAGTCAACAGTAATGATCCGTCCTAACGGTGAAGTGATTAGAACGCCTGCACCGAAATATGGCTCTGATGGAAGAAATATCAACAAAGGTTTGCGTCTCGATAGAGATGGTAATTTATTGCGGACGAAAGACGAATTTGGTAATTTAATTCCAGGTACTCACAATACGGGAGAAAAATTAAATGAGTGATTGGAAGGATGACTATAACTTGCTTGGATTGGGGGGCTTTACATCTTTAATCACAAAAGTCAACGTATCTTTATGGGGAAACGAAGTATTAATTGAATGCGTCTACAATCCAGAAGAAAGATTGCCTTATATCCTGGCATTCAAAGACTGTCGCGATATCAGTTGGACTGTACACGATGAAGAGGCCGTTGGCGAACCGGAAGCTGAATTCTTCGGAATTTCATTGGGCGAGTCCGAACACCGCAAGCCTGCGGTGATTACTACAGACATTTTTGAAATTTCAATTTTGTACGGCAGTTTTAGCATTCACAAGGGAGAAAACCTAAATGCTGAAGTAGCAGATTTAGAAACAGAGGTTGGGGGTATCACAATCGCCAGCAGTACCGCAGAAGCTGTTGCTATCAGCGGCGAACGCCGTCACGAAACTAAGAGTATTGTACCAAATGTAAACCCCCGCGCGGTTAAATTGCCAAGGCGTTAGTAATATTATATCGGGTAAAATAACTATTACAGGACTTAGGCACTCCGACTCCTCGAAACAGGGTTTCGACTTCGCTCAACCCGCAGGTTTTTTACCTAATCTGCGGGTTTTAACGCGTCTTTTCGTAAAAAAACCGGTTTCTGGGCCCCCATATGTAAGTCCTATATTATGAGGTTTGTAGTGAGGACGGAAGTCCTCATCAAAAATCTGAGGATTGAACTCCTCACTACAAAAGAATTACCAATTTTTCAAAAAAGACAGTAGGTATTGTTGCCCGCCTCAGTTTACGATACTTAATAGAAGTTTTTTCCCAGATGAGGTAAAACACAATGCCTGATATTGTTGATATTGCCGTAGGTGCGGGTTCGTTCCAAACCCTCGTAACAGCCGTGCAAGTAGCTAATTTAGTAGACGCGCTCAAAAGTCCGGGCCCTTTTACTGTCTTTGCACCCAATGACGATGCTTTTGCGAAATTGCCGCCGGGAACTATCACAACCCTAGTGCAGAACGTTCCCCAACTGACTAGGATTTTGATGTTTCACGTCGTCTCCGGCAAGTTTATGAAAGCTGATTTGGCAAAACTCGGTTTTGTTACTTCCTTGGAAGGTTCGCCGATTAAAATTGATTGTTCTGACGGTTTTGAGGTGAAAAATGCTACAGTTGTCGCTGCGGATATCGAAGCTGATAACGGCGTCATCCATGTAATCGATAACGTGATTTTAATGGGGTAGTTTCACCGTCCATCGATTTTCGATTTTCGATTTTTGATTGACTCAACACATGAATTTGAGGGTTTGAACTTTGGTCTAAAATTTGTTGAGTTCGATCGCGGAAATCCGAGCTTGCATCTGTGTTTGGGTGTGAGCTTAAGTGTCTGTCGCAGCGGGAGCGAGAGCTTGCATTGAGCAGTGTCTCTTTGCTCCCGATCGCGCCTTGGTTTTTTAGCGAGTGAAGGTAATTTAAATATAAAACCGTTGTCTTTTCGTCGGATATATTTTAAGATGATTGTTTACAAAAATTTGAAAATCAATAATTATTATAATATAAGCAAACCAGCGTGGTGAGCACTATGCAAATCCTAGCCGCCAGCCTCAAAGCAACAGTCCGCCAGCGTACCTTGGAACTGCAAGTTCTCAACGAACTTACTGCAAAAGTTCAAGCCGCTCTCAGTGCTGATGAAATTTGGTCTGCGTGTTTGGCACATCTCGATCGCCTGATTCCTGGCGCGGCGATCGCCATTTTGACGCTACCGGACGATCGACTCTATCTGCAACACTTACAGCCCTTAACTGCTAGCGCCAGAGCCGAAATTGAAGGGCGCTTGCAGGCAGCTCGCGCTGAATGGCTCGCCGGCAATCGGGACTGGGCGCACAACATCGCTCCGCCACCAATTGCTGAGTTTCAGTCTGTCTTAATGGCACCAGCCAACCCGGATGAAAGTGAAGAATTGTTGGGAGTATTTTTCATTGGTGCAGAGCAGGCTACTGCTTTTAATTTGGAACACCTTTGTTTGCTCCACACTGTCGCTCAATTTTGTGCAAAACAGTTAAATATATTAGCAGCTAAAACGACCAGTGTCAAGGATAAACTAAAAAATAATTTTGCTCTGGATTCGGAAAGTCAAGAACTATTGTTGCGGGCTGTAATGGACGAGGCCCCGGACAGAGTTTTTGCGAAAGATAGAAACTTTAGATACATTTTTGTAAATCAAAGTTTTGCTGAATATTTGGGGAAAAATGTTGAGGAAATTATCGGCAAAGATGATATTGAATTAGGGTTGTCAGGCGAATTAGTATTTGGCGATCGCAACGGACAAATTAGGGGCATCCGCGAGGAAGATCGAGCTGTGCTGGCTGGGGAGAGGGTTCGCAATCCCTACCAGGCGCTCCTCTTTGAAGGTGGCAAACAGCACATCTTTGACACGCAAAAAGTGCCACTGTGCGATGCAGAGGGTAATATATTTGGGGTTTTGGGTTTTTCTAGGGAGATTGGTCAATTGCAGGCCACAGATGAAGCCAGGAATCAAAGCCAAGCCAAACTGCAAAAAATTACTGCTAGCGTACCGGGTACGGTATATCAAATTGAGTTGCATCCAGACGGCTCAATGGCTTTCTCGTTTGTGAGCGCGGGCTGCCGAGAATTGTATGAAATAGAACCAGAGGCTGCTCAGCAGGATTTTAATGTAATTGTTGACATGATTCATCCCGAAGATCGAGATGATTTTCTCAACTCAGTGATGCTTTCTGCGGAAAATTTGCAGCCTTGGCGGTGGGAAGGAAGAATTGTCACTCCGTCGGGAAAACTTAAATGGGTGCAAGGAGCTTCCCAGCCAGAATTTCAAGCATCAGGTGAGATAGTTTACTACGGCTTGTTCACGGATATTAGCGCCCGGAAACAAGCTGAACTGAAGTTGCAACTTTATCAACAAATCTTTTTGAAATCCAACGATGCGGTCGCGATCTTAGACCCCCAAGGCTATTACTTAGAAACAAATCAAGCTCACACGGCTTTGCTGGGTAACAGCGCGTCAAAATTGTGGGGAAAAACGCCTGCAACTCACATGGGAGAACAGGCATTTGCCTCGGTAATGCAAAGCTTGGGAGAAACAGGGAGTTACCGAGGCGAAATGACCTGTATTAAGGCTGTGCAAGAAGGAACAGTTGAGGTGGAGGTTTCGGCTTTTGCGGTTCTCAATGATGCTGGGGATGTAGTTTGTTACGTAAGTGTCAAAAGAGACATCACTGAACGCAAGCGAGCTGAGGAAAAACTAAAGCTTTACCGAGAAATATTTTTAAACTCCAATGATGCGATCGTCATTATCGATGCTGACGGGTTTTTCCTCGAACAAAATCGCGCTCACCAAACGCTTCTAGGATACACAGACGCGGAATTAGAAGCAGAAGCGTCGCCGCTGGTTGCAGGGGAGCGCTTTTCGGCAATTGCCCAAAGTTTAGCGAAAACAGGAAGTTTTCGGGGCGAAATTACTAACTGCACTAAAAAAGGTCAAACGCTGGCGATCGACGTTGCGGCATACTCTGTGATTAACAACGCCGACGATGTAATTTGTCATGTCTGCGTCAAGCGCGACATTACCGAACGGAAAAAAGGAGAAGAAGAACGGCAAAAATTTGTGTCGCTGATTGAAAACAGCAGCGATTTTATCGGTATGGCTACTCTAAAAGGCCAAACGCTCTTTGTCAACGAAGCCGGACGGAAAATGGTGGGTGTAGAGAATCTTTCGGAAGTGCTTAATACCGAGATATGGGAGTATATCGGCCCAACTTTTAAACACAAATTCAGTCAAGAGATTTTGCCAACAATTAGCAACCAGGGCCAGTGGCAAGGAGAAGGTCAAATGCAGCACTTGCACAGCGGAAGACGCATTGATGTTGTGATGAATGCTTTTCTGGTCAAGCACCCTCAAACCCGCGAACCGCTGTGCTTTGCTGCGGTAATTCGCGATGTCACCGAACGCAAGCAAGCTGAGAGAATGCTGCAGGAACAAGCAGAACAAGAACGGCTGGTTTCGGCGATCGCCCAGCGAGTCCGGCAGTCTCTCAACCTCACTCAAACTCTGAGTACAGCAGTACAAGAAGTCCGGCAGTTACTGGCAACTGACCGCACGGTAATTTATCATTTTGATTCCGAGGAAACAGCGGTTGTTATTGTGGAATCAGTAGGGGATGATTGGATGCCCCTGCTGGGAAGAAAAGTTCAAAGAACCTCCTTTGGGGAAAGCTATGTATGGCTGTACAGTGCAGGAACAATTCAATCAATGGCAGATATTTATACGGCAAATTTGAGCGATGAACACCGAGATTTACTTGCTAGTTTGCAGGTAAGGGCTAATTTAGTTGTACCAATTTTTATAGGCGATGAAAGTCAGGAGTTGGCAACAGAATATTCGCCGGAAACTCGAATTGAGCCGCCGGGAAGGAGTTTGGAAACGAGTCAAAATCGGTTGTGGGGATTGCTGATTGCCCATCAGTGCAGATCTCCGCGTGTTTGGACTGATTCTGAGATGGATTTGCTGGGAAGGTTGAGCGTGCAGTTGGCGATCGCCATTCAGCAATCTACTCTTTTTGAACAAGCGCAGCAGGCCCGAGAAGCAGCCCTAGAAGCGTCTCGAATGAAGTCGCTATTTTTAGCAAATATGAGTCACGAAATCCGTACTCCGATGAATGGAGTAATGGGGATGACTGATTTGCTGCTGAAAACGAATCTTACTTCAGAACAGCTTGACTTTGTACAGACGCTGAAACTCAGCGGTCAAAATTTACTCTCCATCATTAATGATATTTTGGATCTCTCCAAACTGGAAGCAGGAGAAATGCGCTTAGAAACACTAGAATTTAACCTCAGTATCTGTCTGGATGAAGTGCTGGATTTGTTGGCAAATCCAGCACAAGAAAAAGGTATAGAAGTGGTGGCACTGATTGACAACGAGTTGCCGCTGCAAATTAAAGGTGATGCAGCACGGTTGCGGCAAATACTCACTAATTTGATCAACAATGCTATTAAGTTTACCGAAGCAGGAGAAGTGGTAATTGAGGTGGCTAATGCTAGTGATCCTGGGTTATTGGCAGCCAGCGACAATCAGAAAATTTTAGAGAATATCGAACCGTCAAGAATAGAAAACAATGAGTCGATGCTCCTGCTGTTTAAAGTCACAGATACAGGTATTGGGATTGCTCCCGAAGACAAAAAAAAGCTGTTTCAATCTTTTACTCAAGTTGATGCCTCTACGACAAGAAAATATGGTGGCACAGGTTTGGGGCTGGCTATTTCTAAGGAGTTGGTGGAGTTGATGGGTGGGCAAATCGGTGTGGAAAGTACCCCTGGCCAAGGCTCGACTTTTTGGTTTACTGTGCCGACAGTTAAGGAAAATTTAACTGCTGTCGGGGCAGCGTGCGAAGTGAATTTGGAAACGGTGCTGGCGGGGCGAAAAATGTTAATTGCCAGCGACAAGCCGACAGTGCGAAAAGTGTTAGTGAGAATGGCTGTTGTGTGGGGAATGGAGGTTGAGGAGGTTGAAAACGGTTGGATGACGATCGCATCTCTGTACAAAGCTGTCAGCCTTAATTCCCCTTACGATATCGTTTTGGTTGATATTCAGTTGCCGGAAATGGTGGCCGGAAGTCTCGAACGCTTGAGGATTTCTGAGCCTGCAATGCAGCAGACGCATTGGGTGGTGCTGACTTCACTGACTCAGCTTGCAGAGGCGAAACGCTTGGTAGATAGCGGTTTTAGCGGGTATTTAACTAAACCTGTGAAAGCTCACCGACTATTTGATTGCTTGGCGAATGCGATCGCCCCAATGACGCCGATTGATGAGCCTCTGGCAAATTCAACGCCCAATCGAGCCTCAGCTATTGACAACCGGGAGTTAGCAAGTTTAAAGATTTTGTTAGTTGAAGATACTCCAATCAATCAAAAAGTTGGTCTCAATCAACTCAGAGTTTTGGGATGCGCGGCAGATGTCGCCAATAACGGTGCAGAGGCGCTATCTATGGTTGCTCTGAAAAAGTATGACATTGTGTTAATGGACTGTCAGATGCCGGTTTTGGACGGTTACGAAGCAACGCGGGAATTGCGCCGCCGGGAAGCGGCAGATGCTGCTGCTGGGAAGATGGAGCCACATCAAAAGACGGTGGTGATTGCGATGACGGCGAATGCTTTGAAGGGCGATCGGGAAAAGTGTCTGGCGGCGGGCATGGACGATTATATTAGCAAACCTATTGCGATCGAAAAGTTAAAATCGGTACTAGAAAATTGGTCGACCAAGCTAAAAATTGAAACTCCCAAGTTTAATGGCGAGGAACTTCCAAACTCTGAGCCCGATATCGAATCGGTAGTCGATATGGCACGTTTGCACGAAATTTCGGGCGCTGATTTAGAGTTTGAGCGGGAAATACTGCAAGCTTTTGTGGTGGATACTGCTAGTTATTTAGAAGCTGCTAAGGAGGCGATCGCCTCGGGAGATATGGAGACACTCGCCCGCCACGCTCATCAAATTAAAGGTGTCAGCGCTACGGCGGCGGTGCGGTTAATGCCCGATCTGGCAGATCAGCTTCAAAGTCTGGCCGACTCAAATGATTTGGAGGGGGCTACAAAAATCATCGCTGAATTAGAAATAATTCTGGCGAGGGTTCAAAAGTTTGTGGCTACTGAGTAGTCAATCAATTTTCTTTGGAACCGGGCCATCGGGCCCGATCGCGCACGGATCTTGGCAGCCCCCGCAAGCGAGCGCGTGTAAAGATTTTTAATGTTTTATCAAGATGTTTATCTCAATGTGAAGGAATTGGGAACTCTTATAACATCTTGTGTGTTGTAACTTGTGACACTACTGTCTTAAGTTATTGTGGTCAAATATAAAATAATCATTAAGCCGATGGATATGAGGGTGCTTTTCGTCTATCGGCTTGAGACACCAAGACCTGCTTTTCCCTATCCCCGCCCATTAAGTGCGTATTTACGCTCAACGAGGTTTTATGACTCCAGTCATGTTACGCCAACTCTGGTCATTAATTGAGACCACCCAAGCTACTCTGTTAGTCAATTTAGACGATGCCACCCTGGTACAGTGGCTGCTGAAACAGTTAAAGACCAACTCTGCGCTTAATGGCAAAGAAGCAGATTTATTGGACGAATACATCCAGTCTCGGCTGTGCCTAATCCGCGATTTAGCTGAGCAGCGCCTAGCACCAGAGCTAATGTGAGCCAATTCAATCAAAATCGGATAAATATTCCAGGGAAAGGCGACGATCGCTCGCGCTGGGCAGAAATAGCAGAAAAGAAACCGGGTTTCAGGGATAAATCTTAGGTTTGACGACCAGATATCCAGCCAGAAACCGGGTTTCTAACTCTGGGCTCGCAGCTTGCTCAAAAAAAAACAGGCGGTTAGTCGGGGCACTTGCCGCTGTGCAGCACCGGCGGCAGAACGGCTAATTTGAAACCGGAGGCTGTGTAGATCGCCGATCGCCACAGTTCTCGACAGCTACAAGGTAGGATTGTCAGGAAAGCGTTCTACTAAAATCTATGCGTAAATGGGGTTTTCTGCTACTAGCAAGTGTGTTGTTTGTGACACCGTTGGCGTCTTGTAGGGATCGATCGGCACAAACCGGACAAACAACAGCAACAACTACTGCAGGCGGCAACTCGCAACAAGGTTCCAGCCGGATAGATACAATTGTCAGTCGCGGCAAACTGATTTGTGGCGTCAGTGGCGAACTGCCGGGTTTTAGCTTTGTAGACGAAAAGGGCAAATATTCGGGACTGGATGTGGATGTGTGCAGGGCTGTCGCGGCGGCAATATTTGACGACCCCGAAAAAGTCGAGTACCGAAAACTCAACGCCAAAGATAGATTTACAGTTTTGCAGGCCGGAGAAATCGACATTCTCAGCCGAAATACCACCTACACCGCGAGTCGCGACAGCACTACCGGACTGGAATTTGCCCCGGTGATCTTTTATGACTCTCAAAGCATCATGGTCAAAAAAGATAGTGGCATCAAAAGTTTAAAAGATTTTGCGGGCAAATCTATCTGCGTGCAGACAGGTACGAGCACCGAACAAAATTTGTCTGACCAAATGCGAAAAATAGGAGTTAAATACACTCCTGTCGTGTTTGAAGATGTGAATTCTACCTTTGCTACTTATCAAGAAGGTCGCTGTCAAGGTGTTACTGCCGATCGATCGCAGCTAGTCTCGAAGCGGACAACTCTGCCGAATCCCGAAAATAATGTTGTTTTGCCGATCGTGATGTCAAAAGAACCCTTAGCCCCAGCGGTGAAAAGCGGCGATCCTAAATGGGCTGACGCGGTGAGATGGATCGTTTTTGCGGCGATTGAAGCTGAAGATTTGGGAATTAATTCAGGAAATGTAGACCAAATTGTGGCAAGCACTACAGACCCAAACGTCAAACGTTTGCTAGGAACAGAAGGAGATTTAGGTAAAGGTTTCGGACTCCCGAACGACTACGTAGTCCGCGTTGTGAAGAAAGTCGGGAATTACGGAGAAATGTACGATCGCAACCTCGGCCCCAAAAGTACACTCAAGTTAGAACGGGGTCAAAACAGACTCTGGAAAGATGGCGGTTTGCTTTACTCGCCGCCGTTCCGCTAATTTCATCAGGACTTACACGAACTTCTTCTGAGAAACCGGGTTTTTTACGCAAATACACGTTTACCCCTTTACCGATTTAAAAACCCGGTTTCTTTGGTATTAGTGCCTAAGTCCCGGTATAGTGTGCTCTACATTAAACAGTTATGAATCCAGAACCTCAACCGGGCAAATCGCAGAAATTGCCCAAATTTAAAGATATATCAAAACTGCTGCGGGACGATCGCTTCTGGAAAATTGCCGGACAGGCGATCGCCCTAATTTTAGTAATAGTTGTTATTGCCATTTTCTGGGACAATCTCAGTGCCAATTACTCGCAACTGGGAATTGCATTTGGATTTGATTTCCTCAATTCCCAAGCATCTTTTGACATTGGTGAAAGTGTAATCCCCTACAGTCCCGCCAACAGTTATAGACAAGCTTATTTTGTCGGTTTAATCAACTCGCTGCGGGTGATGGGTATCGGCATTATTTTCGCAACTGTTGCGGGTTTGACGGTAGGGATTTCGCGCCTTTCCGACAATTGGCTGCTGCGGAATTTGGCTGGTTTGTACGTAGAAATTTTGCGAAATACGCCGTTATTGCTGCAATTATTTTTCTGGTATTTTGCAGTTTTCATTTCCCTGCCAAAACTCGAAGACAATCAGCAGATGAGGGGGCCGATTTACTTGACAAATCGCGGCATTGCTGTACCTTGGCCTGTGGCTTTGCCGGGTTTTGAGATTTGGGTGATTTTGCTAACTATCGGAGTTTTGGCGGCGGCGGGGCTGTGGATGTGGCGGGCACGGGTGATGTTGGAAGAAGCTAAGCCGGGAAGACAGTTGTTTTGGGCTCTAGGTGCGATCGGGCTGAGTGCAATCTTAGCTTTTATTATCACCAAAAATCTGCCTTTTCGGCTAGATTTCCCCCGCCTGACACCAGAATTGCAACTCGAAGGAGGATTAAAATTAACTCCTGAATTTGCCGCCTTGGTGACAGGACTCAGCTTGTATACTGGCAGTTACATTGCAGAAATTGTGCGGGCCGGAATTCAGTCAGTATCGAAAGGCCAGTGGGAAGCGGGAAAGTCTTTGGGGTTGAAGTCTGGAACCATGATGCGGATGGTAATTTTGCCGCAAGCTTTGCGGGTGATTGTGCCGCCTTTAACCAGTCAGTATCTGAATTTAGCTAAGAATTCGAGTTTAGCGGTTGCGGTTGCTTATCCCGACGTTTATTTTGTGGTGGGCTCTCCGACGTTGAATCAGACCGGTAGGGCGATCGAAGCAATGTTAATTATCATGGTAACATATCTAACAATTAGTTTGATAGTTTCTCTGTTCATGAATTGGTACAATAAAACCGTACAAATCAAGGAAAGGTAAAGAGTTAATGTTGGAAATTTTACAACTGCGATCAAAGGAAATAGAAAAATGGCGTACAGTGATTTTAGTTTAGAGGGCGCAGTCCAAACATTTGAATTAAACTATTCGGAAGTCGCCGATTTGTTTGGCAAAGAACCCAACTTAGAATGCAGCCAACTACTAGCAGAAACTCTCAAGCGCAGTGTACCGTTAGGTCTGGCAAGTAATACCCAGAAATCTCGCGCTGAAATGATTACAGCACCAATTTTAATTGAACTTAGAGAACAATTACAAAATCGAATTAGCTTATTTTCCGGTATAGACTTTAATGTTGACTCCGAAAGAGGCTTAGACGGTAGTTGCGATTTTCTGATTGGCAATTCATCAGGACTTTTGTTAGTTGTTGCACCAGTCATTATAATTGTAGAAGCAAAACCGGAAAATCTCAATAGTGAATTGGGACAGTGCGTAGCACAAATGTTGGCAGCTAGAATATTTAATGAACGTGAAGGGAACGAGATCCCTGAGATTTATGGGGCTGTCACTAGCGGCACTACCTGGAAATTTCTCAAATTAAAAAACCAAGTAATTGAAATAGATTTGACCGAGTATTACCTCACAGAGGTTAAGAAAATTTTAGGTATTTTAGCCAGTGCAATTAATAATTAATAATTAATAACCAACAAATAAAATGGAAACAATACCTGTACTTCCGCCCCCAGCCACCGAATCGCCTACCCCTTGGAATTGGGCGCGCAAAAATTTATTTAGTACCTGGTACAACAGCATTCTGACAGTAGTTTGCCTCATTATCGCCTTCCAAACTATTAAAGGAATTATCGTTTGGGCAACAACAAAAGCTCAATGGCGCGTGTTAGAAGCTAACTTGCCACTATTTTTTGCCGGCAGATTTCCCAGCGATTCTTACTGGCGGCTGTGGATAGTAACGGCGATAATTGCCTTGTTGGGAGGATTAACTTGGGGAAACATTCAGCGGCAAGAACGTCTTTGGAATCCGCCTTTACTAATTATACTCGGTGCTGCGGTTGTAGGTGCGGTCATTTCGCCGATCGACCTAACCTCTCGCCTCTACCTCTTAGGAATTATTATCGCAGCCGCCGCCAGCTATGCCATCGGAAGGCAAATTAACCCAAAAATCATGGACTGGATGCCAGCAGTTTGGGTTCTTTCCTTCCCAATAATTTTGTGGCTAATTAAAGGCGGGTTGGGTTTGACCGAAGTGTCAACAAATGATTGGGGCGGTTTAGTATTGACGCTGTTTTTAGCAGTTATTAGTATTGTGCTTTCCTTTCCTTTGGGAGTATTGCTAGCACTCGGCAGACAAAGTTCTTTGCCAGTTGTACGACTGTTATCAACACTATACATTGAAATTATTCGCGGTTTACCATTAATTGGCATTTTGTTTTTAGGTCAAGTGATGCTGCAACTCTTTTTGCCACCCGAATATCCGAAATTGGATAGAGTGATTAGAGCCATTGCTGGATTAACGTTATTTAGTGCGGCATATTTGGCGGAAAACGTGCGCGGTGGCTTGCAGGCCGTGCCCAGGGGACAAATAGAAGCAGCGAGGTCGATCGGACTCAATACACCCCTGCTTACAATTCTCATTGTACTGCCTCAAGCACTGCGAATCGTCATTCCTGCGATCGGCGGTCAATTCATCGGATTATTCATGGATACATCCTTGCTATCTCTATTCGGAATGTTAGAATTAATCGGAATATCCCGCGCAGTTTTAGCAAATCCATCCTATATTGGCAGGTACGCCGAAGTTTACATATTCGTAGGCATCATTTATTGGATATTTTGCTACTCAATGTCCCTAGCCAGCCGCAAAATAGAGCGAACATTAGGAGTAGGCGAAAGATAAAAAAATCTGCGTTCATCCGCGTTCATCAGCGGTTAAAAAACAAAAAAATATGGAAACTAAACCCACAATCGCAGAACAAGTAATCGTAGCAGAAAACGTCCACAAATGGTACGGACAATTTCACGTACTGCGAGGTGTCAGCATGACCGTAAACCGAGGTGAAGTCGTTGTCGTGATGGGGCCTTCTGGTTCGGGAAAATCGACGTTTATTCGCACATTCAACGCATTAGAAGAATACCAACAAGGTAAAATTACGATCGACGGAATCGAACTTTCGCACGACTTACGCAACATCGAGACAATTCGCCGCGAAGTAGGAATGGTGTTTCAGCAGTTCAACCTGTTTCCCCACTTATCAGTTTTGCAAAATGTCATGCTAGCGCCAGTATGGGTGCGCCGCTGGCCCAAGAAAAAAGCCGAAGAAGTTGCAATGCAATTGTTAGAAAGAGTGGGAATTTTGGAACAAGCAAAAAAATATCCCGGACAGTTGTCTGGAGGACAGCAACAGCGGGTCGCTATTGCACGTTCTCTAGCCATGCAGCCTAAAATTATGCTGTTTGATGAACCGACATCAGCATTAGACCCGGAAATGGTGCGGGAAGTTTTAGATGTAATGCGAAATTTGGCTCAAACAGGAATTACAATGGTAGTGGTGACTCACGAAGTCGGGTTTGCGCGCGAAGTCGCCGATCGCATTGTATTGATGGATGGCGGTGTTTTAGTGGAAGAAGCCCAACCAGAAGAGTTTTTTCAGAACCCGAAGGAAGAACGCACCCGCAAGTTTTTATCTCAGATACTGTAACTGATTTTCCAGTTTAATCGGTGGGTTTGGCGACGGTCGCAGCAGTCAAAATCTACCTAATTAAGGTAAAATAAAAGAGTGTACAATCAGTCTCTATTTTGCTGAGATAGCTTGCAATGCCATCCACAAAAACTCTGCCGTTAGTTAAAGACTCGGAACGCCTAGAAAGTCGCCTCAAAGAAATTCCGGCGGTTCCTGGTGTATATTTAATGCGCGATGAGAGCGATCGCATCCTTTACATCGGCAAATCAAAAAAACTCCGAAACCGCGTCCGTTCCTACTTCCGCGAAAGCCAAAATCTCAGTCCCCGCATCGCGATGATGGTGCAGCAAGTGCGCGAAATTGAATTCATCGCCACCGACACAGAAGCGGAAGCTTTAGCATTAGAAGCAAACCTCGTAAAACAGCACCAACCTTACTTTAATGTCCTCCTCAAAGATGATAAAAAATATCCTTATTTGTGCATAACTTGGTCCGAGGAATACCCGCGCATTTTTATCACCCGCAAACGCCGCGCAGGTAGTGCAAAAGACCGCTACTATGGCCCCTACGTCGATACAGGGGCGCTGCGGAGTACGCTGCATTTAATTAACCGGATTTTCCCGCTGCGGCAACGCCCTCAACCGCTATTTAAAGACCGTCCCTGTCTGAACTACGACATCGGGCGCTGCGTTGGCGTTTGTCAAGGGTTAACTTCGCCGGAGGAATATCATAAAATCATCCAAAAAGTAGCGATGATTTTCCAGGGAAGAACTCAGGAATTACTCGATATTTTAGAACCCCAAATGGAAGAGGCAGCCGAAGATTTAAACTTTGAAACTGCCGCGCGCATTCGCGATCAAATTAAGGGTTTGCAGTCTTTGAGTGCTGGTCAAAAAGTGTCTTTGCCCGATGATACGGTTTCCAGAGATGCGATCGCACTTGCGGCAGACATCCAGCACGCTTGCGTTCAATTGTTCCAAATTCGCGCTGGTCAATTGGTTGGAAGATTGGGATTTATGGCGGAAATACCCTCCCAACCCCCCCTTGCAAACGGGGGGCAAGAGTTATCTCAATCTCTGGTAAAAGATGGGCAAGAGTTACCTCAACTTTCTCTTTCCTCCTCTCCTTGGAAAGGGGGGGTAGAGGCCGGAGCAATTTTGCAGCGGGTGTTGGAAGAACACTATCAAAATGTCGAATCTGTAGAAATTCCCAGCGAAATTTCTGTGCAGTACGAATTGCCAGAAGCGGAAATATTAGCAGATTGGTTGAGCAACCGTAAGGGGCGAAAAGTTACCATTTTGACGCCGCAGCGGCAAACTAAGGCTGAGTTGATTGAGATGGTGGAACGCAATGCTGAGTATGAATTGGCGAGAATGCAAAGATTGAGCGATCGCAATTCTCAAGCAATGGAAGATTTAGCCGAAATTCTCGATTTGCCCGAAGTTCCTCGCCGCATTGAAGGTTACGATATTTCTCACATTCAAGGTTCGGACGCCGTAGCTTCTCGCGTCGTATTTATTGACGGTTTGCCGGCCAATCAACACTACCGCCATTACAAAATTAAAAATCCTGAAATTAAATCTGGTCATTCTGATGATTTTGCTAGTTTAGCAGAAGTTATCGCTCGCCGATTCCGAGGGTTGAAGGAAGAAGAAAGAGGGAAGAGGGAAGATGGATTTAGCGATTTAGAAGAACAGAAAGAACTCAGCAATTTATCCTCAGATTCTCCTACTATTTCCGACAAACCAGACTTAATTATGATAGATGGCGGCAAAGGTCAACTGTCAGCAGTTGTGGCTGTTTTGCGGGAAATGAATTTGCTAGAAGAGTTGCGCGTTGTCAGTTTGGCAAAGCAGCGAGAGGAGATATTTTTGCCGGGGGAATGTTTGCCACTGCCAACTAATTCCGAGCAACCGGGCGTACAATTATTGCGCCGGGTGCGGGATGAGGCGCACAGGTTTGCTGTGAGTTTTCACCGGGATCGCAGAAGCGAGAGAATGAAGCGATCGCGCCTTGATGAAATTCCTGGATTGGGACACCACCGACAAAAACAATTGTTAGCACATTTTCGGTCGATCGACTATCTCCGTTTAGCGAGTCCCGAACAGTTGGCAGAAGTTTCTGGGATTGGCCCGCGTCTGGCTGCTCAAATTTACGATTATTTCCATCCGTAAAGCCTTACCCAGCATTGGAGACGGGGATTTTTGGGGTGAGGGGGCGATCGGGCCGCAAGTCCCGATTCAGCCTGTGTGGGGGAGGTATTCAAAAATTTTGCACAGGCCTATTGCAATCCCCAGAGACTTGTGGTATATTTAGTTTCTGTGTGCGGGCATAGTTTAGTGGTAAAACTTTAGCCTTCCAAGCTAACTATGCGGGTTCGATTCCCGCTGCCCGCTTGCGCCTATAAGAACCTCAAACCAACGATAAATCAACGGTTTGAGGTTTTTTATTGCCTAGAATACGGCCGGATTAGGGTTCCAAGTGACTAGAAATTGACTACGATTTGACTACGGAATGACCAAACTGAGTATCAAGTGAGTATCAACTGACTACGGTTTGACTACGGTTTTTTTGACCGTAGTCAAACCGTAGTCAGCCCTTCCCCGCAGAATGCCTCGCTTCCAGTAGTAAGCCAAGGTTCCCTCACAACACCCTGTCAGCTAACTAAGTAACCCCAGAAGCACCTCAATATCAGCCAAGTCCGCCCTCGACTTTTTGCGCTGCGCTTTTAACTGGTTGAGTAAGTCGGCCGGTTCTGGAAAATCGGGAAAATTTTTACTGGCTGCATCATTTTTGGATTTTTGTCTCAGGTCGGAGAGTTCAACTTCCCGTTCTACGAGTTTCGCTTCAACTTCCTCCCGATCGACTTCCTCTCGCTTGAGCTTTGATTGCAGTTCCCGTACCTCGCTTTCTAGCTTGGTTTTTATATGGCTGCTTGATTTTAGAAGCGCGTCATAGTCAGCTTTTATTTTTTCCTTCTCTGCCTGCTCCTCAACAAAGAATCTACGACTCTTATCCGCATCCCTTGTCTGTCTTTCCAGCGATTCTTGACACTTAGTCAGTCGCGCGCTCCATACATCGGCTTTTTCAAAGGCTCTTTTGTAGTTTTCTTTGAGGGTTATTTCAGCATCTTGGTAGCCGTGTATTTGGAGTGTCGATTGTTCTAGCTGCTTTCTCAGTGTCTTATTTTCTGTCTTTAGGTTGCTTAACTCATTCTGCAACCGTTCTACAACTTCGTTATGTACTTTGGGCAACTCTAGAGAATCACCCGGCTCGGACTTTCCCGGCAGTGCTTCCTGTAACGCTTCAACGGCTTTTAGTAATGTCGCTACCTGCAACTCTAACGCTGTTACTCTACTTTCTGCAACCCGTTCTGCAACCCGTGAGACTTCTGCAACCTGTTCTGCAACCTGTTTAACCCGTGTTTCCGAGGGAACCTCCAAGGCTTCTGCAATCTCTTCAAGCATAGCCACGCTGACTTCTGAGCTTTTACCTATGTATTTTTTACGTACTTTTCCTGCAATCTTTCTGCAACCGTACCAGTATTCACCGTTTTTACCTTCTTTGCGGACTGTGTAGGGCTTGCCGTCTCCTGTGGGTTCATACCTGAAAGAGCTGATGGTGTCCAACCATGCCGCACCCTTGGGGGAGTCAAGCTCGAATACTCTGCCGTCCTCTGTCTCTATCAATCCTTGCATCACCGATGGAATTTTCATAAGTTGCCTAATGGTTGCTTAATTGCTTCTGCAACCAGTCTAAGCAACCTTTAAGCAACTGTCAAGGGTTGCTTAAAGGTTGAGTAAGTTAGAGCTTCATCAGGTCAGAAGCGTCAAATTCACCTTGCCGAATATTCTTGACAGGCTTATCGAACCTGACCCAATACGGTTTACTTAAGGTCGAACAAGTGGTACACTAGGTATGATGTACAAAAAAATAAATCAAGTATAATGCCGTACAAAAAATTATTATTAGAATCTCCCAAGCTCAAAAGTAGCGAGATATTCAAAGCAATAGAGATAGCGATTCCATCAACAGAAATAGAAGCGGCTATCCTGAAAACAAAAGCAAGAGAAAAACGGCATCGTGCGCTACCATCACAACTGGTAGTATGTTTGATCGTAGCAATGAGCTTATGGTCAAAAGACTCAATGCGCGACGTACTAAAGAATCTGATTGATGGACTTAATGAAGTCTGGTTGAAAACGGGTAAATTTTGGAAAACTCCCTGCAAGGCAGCTATTACTAAAGCCAGAAAAAGATTAGGGCCTGTTGTAATGAGCCA